>DAIUEM010000025.1:0-13557 GCA_036845105.1 Actinomycetota bacterium
TGTACGATTTCATCCGGGGCTCCTCGAAGGTGCCCGTGTACGACGGCTTCGGCGCCCCGCGCTACGGCGGCGGCTATCACCCGCACGCCGGCAACGACATCATCGCGCCGCAGGGGACCGCGATCCGGGCCACGTTCGACGGCCAGGCCCGGATCTCGTCGAACTCGCTCGGCGGGTTCACGGTGTACGTGTACGGGGACCTCGGCTACACGTACAACGCCCACCTGATGCAGCCGGGCGTCACGGGCAACGTCTCGGCCGGCGACGTGATCGGCTACGTCGGCGCGACCGGGAACGCGAGCACGCCGCACAACCACTTCGAGTGGCACCCGTACCACACCCCCACCGACTGGCCCACGAGCCCGTACGGCTACAACGTGATCTCCTCGAGCAGCGGCACGCCGGCGGTGAACCCCTGGCCGCTGCTCTCGCAGGTCTGCTGACCGCGCGGCGCGGGCGTCCGTCCCGTACCATGGTCCGACCGTGAGGGGTCCCGCCCGCTGGATCGTGCTCGCCGCCGGCGTCGTCGCCGTGGTCGCGCTGTTCCTCGTCCTCCGCCCGGGTGAGGACGAGGGGTCGCCGACCGCCGGCCCGAACCCATCGGCTAGCGCCTCGCCGTCCGAGACGCCGACCACGGAGCCGGGCGTCGAGCCGACCGGGACCCCGAGCGAGAGCCCGACGCCCGCCTCCGGCGCTCGCGAGATCGAGATCGAGGTCGAGGAGGGGCGCGTCGCGGGGCCGAGCACGGTGCGGATCGAGCGCGGCGAGCGCGTCCGCCTGGTGGTCTCGGCGGACGTCGCCGACGAGGTCCACGTGCACGGCTATGACCTGACCGGCGACGTCGCGCCGGGGTCGCCCGCCGTGATCGCGTTCCGCGCCGACGCCCCCGGTGTGTTCGAGGTGGAGCTCGAGGCCGCCGGGCTCCTGCTCGTCCAGCTCCAGGTCCAGGCGTGAAACGACGGATCGCCGCGGCGCTGGGCGCGGGTACCGCGCTCATCGTGCTGGCGGCGCGACCGGCGCTCGCCCATGGGCTCGGCGGCCGGGTGGACCTGCCGGTCCCGCGGTGGCTGTTCGTCTTCGGCGCCGCGACGGCGCTCGTCGTGTCGTTCGTGGCGTTGTCCGTCCTGTGGACGACGCCCCGGTTCGAGGACGCCGACCCCCCCGAGGGCCGCTGGACCGCCCTCCAGCGTGTGCTGACGTCGCGGCCGCTCGAGTGGACGATCCGACTGCTCTCGCTCGCCGCGTTCGTCCTGGTGACCGGCGCCGCCGCGCTCCCTCGCGAGCCGACCGAGACGGTCGGCCCGGTCGTCGTGTTCATCTGGTTCTGGGTCGGGCTGGCGTTCGTCTCGGCCCTGTTCGGCGACTGGTGGGCGACGCTGTCGCCGTTCGACACGATCGGGCGTCTGCTCCAGCTGGACTACGCGGAGGGTCGCCCGCCGCGCGAGTACCCGAGCGCCCTCGGCCTGTGGCCCGCGTCCGTGCTCTTGTTCGGCTTCGTGTGGCTCGAGCTCGTGGACCCGTTCGCGGACCGGCCGGGGACGCTGGGGTTCCTCATCATCGGCTACACGGTGCTCACGACCGTCGGGATGGGCGTGTTCGGACGCCGAGCGTGGCTCGAGCACGGCGAGGCGTTCGGCGCCTACCTCCACCTGATCTCGCGGATCTCGCCCTTCGCTCGAGACGACGAGGGCCGCGTCGTGCTCCGGACGCCGCTCTCCGGCCTCGCCACGGTGCCGGCGCGCCGGGGGCTCGTGGCGCTCGTGATCGTCGCTCTCGGCTCGACGACGTTCGACGGGCTCTCGCGGACGGGCTGGTGGCTCGACTCGACCGCGACCTTCATCGGGTGGCAGCGCACCCTGGTCTTCACGCTGGGGTTGCTCTCCACGTGCGTGGTCGTGGGGGCCGTCTACGCCGTCGCGATGATGGCGGCGGCGCGGGTCGTGGGCGGCGAGTGGCAGCCGCTCGCGCGGACGTTCGCCCACAGCCTCGTGCCGATCGTGCTCGCGTACGTCGTCGCGCACTACTTCTCGTTCCTGCTGATCGAGGGGCAGATCGGGCTCGCGCGGCTCTCCGATCCGTTCGGGCAGGGGTGGGACCTGTTCGGCACCGCCGACCGGGAGGTGAACCTGACCCTCCTGTCGCCGACGTTCGTCTGGTACGTGCAGGTGTTCGCGATCGTGGCGGGGCACATCGCCGGCGTCATGGTGGCCCACGACCGCGCGATCGCCCGGTACGAGCGGGTCCAGGCGATCCGGACGCAGTACGCGCTGCTCGCCGCGATGATCGCGTTCACGGCCGGTGGGCTGCTGATCCTGTCCGGATGACCCGGCTCGGGCCGGGACCCCGCTCGTCAGCCCGTGAGCTTGATGAAGGTCACGCTGACCTCGACCGGCGGGTCGAACGAGTCGTGGTCGGCGGCCACGAACTCGACGCGCAGGACGTGCGGCCCGCGCCCGAGCCAGTCGATCGGGATCTCCTGCTGGTCCGCGTAGGCCATCGACATCAGCCGGTCGTCGATGGAGACGTGCACGTGCCCGGTGTCGGGCGTCACCTCGGTGCTCGCCGCGTCCACGACGCTGGCGCCCGTGAGCTGCGTCATCACGTCGAGCGTGGTGCCGGAGACCTCCTGTCCCTCGGCCGGGGCGACGATGCGGAGCGTCGCCGTCGAGGCGGGCCGGAGGGCGGCCGGGGCGGGGTCGTCCCAGATCACGGTGGGGACGAGGACGGCGAGCACGACGAGCCCTCCCGCGACGGCGACGGCCCCCCAACCCGCGCGGCGCGGCATCCAACGGAACCCTCGCTCGCGCAGGCGCGCCACCCCGACCCAGCCGATCACGACCGCGCCGAGGACGAGGAACTCCGCGACCAGCTCGTCGGGCCGGCCGCCGTGGGCGAGCACGGGCATGGGCCCGATTGTAGGCTTGGCTCTCCCGGGTGACCGAGGTGGGGATTGAGGGCTGAGGACGTTCGGACGGTGGGGGTCGTCGGCTGCGGGCTGATGGGCTCGGGCATCGTCGAGGTGAGCGCCCGCGCCGGCACCCGCGTCGTCTACCTGGAGCCGACCGAGGAGCTCGTCGAAGCAGGCCGTCACCGGATCGAGACCTCGACGCTCCGGGCCGTGGAACGCGAGAAGCTGACGCCGTCCGAGCGCGACGACCTGCTCGAGCGCATCGCCGGCACCACCGACCTCGCCGACCTCGCCGACGCCGACCTGGTGATCGAGGCGGCAACCGAGGACTACGCGACGAAGGTCGAGCTGTTCCGTCGGCTCGACGAGGTCACGCGCCCCGGGGTCGTCCTGGCCAGCAACACGTCCTCGATCCCGATCGCGGACCTCGGGGCGGCGACGAAGCGTCCGGACCTGGTCATGGGGATGCACTTCTTCAACCCCGTGCCGGTCATGGGGCTGATCGAGCTCGTGAAGGCCATCACGACGGCCGACGAGACGATCGAGTTCGGCCGCGCCTGGGGGGTCCGCCTGGGCAAGACCACGGTCGAGTCCCGGGACCGAGCGGGGTTCATCGTGAACATGCTCCTGATCCCGTACCTCAACAGCGCCGTCCGGCTCCTCGAGGAGGGCTTCGCGACGCGGGAGGACATCGACACCGCGATCCATCTGGGCCTGAACCACCCGATGGGGCCGCTCCAGCTGATCGACCTGATCGGCGTGGACACGACGATGTTCGTCGCGAACGTCCTCTACGAGGAGTTCAAGGAGCCGCTGTTCGCCCCGCCGCCGCTGCTGAAGCGGATGGTGACCGCCGGCCACCTGGGCCGCAAGACCGGCAGGGGCTTCTACGAGTACGAGTGAGTCCGGTCACTCCTCCGTGAGGAGCGGGGGCGTCGTCAGGACCACCACGACGAACAGCGCGAACGCGATGACGTGGGTGACCGTGCACCACACGCAGATCGCACCGATGAGGATGAGCTCGGCGTAGAGCAGCCAGAGCACGAAGCCGATGCCGCCGACCGCGCCCACCACGCGGGCGAGGTGCACCCACCGCGACGCGGCCCGCCAGGCGATCGGGAGGCACAGGGCCAGCATCCCCACGGACCAGAGCAGCCCGAGGAGCGCGACCGGGATCCCGAGGAAGGCGGACTGCGCGCTCGTGGTGACCGCGCCGCAGTCGACGTTGCCGGTGCCGCTGCAGAACTGCAGCTCTCCCGTCGGGTCCGTGTAGTGCGCGATCGTCAGGTACGTCGAGACGCCGACCGCCGCGAGCGACAACGCGGTCGTGACCGGCGCGACCCAGCGGGCGACGCGCATCAGGGCGTCGGCAGCGCCGCCTGGGCCTGCTGGATCACGTCGCTCGAGCAGACGTCCTCGGGCTGGCCGTCCGTGAGCTGGCAGATCATCGCGGTGATGTAGTTCGCGGCGCCCCCGATCTCCTTGGAGACCTCGCTGTCGGGGTTCGTGAGGGCGTTCGCGATCTGGTCGAAGTCCTTGTCCTCGAGCACGACTGGGTCGTACTGGCTCCCGGCCCAGGCGTACCGGTTGCCGATCATGACGAACGGGATCCCGCCGCTGCTGCCCGTGACCGACTCGACGTTATAGGTGGCGAACAGCCGCTGCTGGAAGTCCGTCGGGTCGTCGAGCGGGTTGCCCAGGCGATCCCCGGTCTCGACCGCCGAGAACACGATGTGATCGCTCGCGTACGTCGAGTCCTTGAACGTCACGGTGGGCGTGTTCGGCAGGGTCTCGGGCGGTGGCGCGGAGGTGGTCGACTCGAGCCCGGTGAACGTGCCGAAGCGGCTGAGCGCAACGACCATCGGCCAGCGCTCGACGGCGCAGAACGGGCAGTACTCGGCGCCGACGTACAGGACGACCGGCTTGCCGCCCTCCTCGACGGGCGCCGTGTCCGGCGGCAGTGGGTTCACGTTCGAGGGCTCGGCGGGCACGCCCACCGCCTCGAGCGTCTCGGCGGGCACGCTGGTGAGCTTGTCGATCGAGCCCGGGTCGGCGTCCCCGCGGCTGGTGTCGTCGGTCCGCGTGAGGAACATCACGACGATCACGGCGACGACGGCGACGACCCCGCCGATCAGCAACCAGGGCGTGCGGCTCGAGCGCCGACGCTTCGAGACCTTCCGCGGGCGGTCCCCAGGCCTGCGGACGGGCTGGGGCCGTGCCGTGGCCTGCGAAGCCTGAGCGCCCCCGGGCTCCTGCCCGGCCTGCGCGGCTGCCGCGGCGCGCCGTTGCTGCCGCAGCTTCGCGCGCTGCTTCGCGGCCGTCGACTTGCGCTTGCGGTTCGACATCACGCCGACGATATCAGGGGGACGGTGCCCCCTCCCCGTGCCGTCCGGACCGGGCGCGGACGGCCAGGCCGGCCAGGTAGCCGGCCATCTTCGCGGCGTCGACGAACGCCATGAGCGCGGGGACCGCGGCCACGGCGCCGAGGCGCTCGGCCGGGTCGTCCACGCGTGCGAGCGCCCGGCGGACGGGCCCGGCGGCGTACGCGCCGGCTCCGGCGAGCGCCGCGAGCTTGCGCCCTTTCCCGCGCGACCCGAGGACGTACGCGGCGCCGCCGTAGACCGCGAACCGGAGCGCGTGGCGCTCCGCGTACATCCCGGCGATCGCGTCGCCCCGCGCGTAGCGGAAGTACTGGGTCCAGGTCGAGCGTAGGTCCGGCCGCAGCCGCCACCAGACGACGGCATCGCGCGCGAGCCGCATGTCCATGCGGAGCTCGCGCCATCGATGGTTCACGTACATGTCCTCGCCGATCGCGAGCCATTCGGGATAGCCGCTCGCCGCCTCGATCGCCGAGCGGCGGAACGCGACCGAGCGGCCGGAGGGCATGAACGTGGCCTCGTCCCACTCCGCGGGGTCGGGGAGGTTCACGGCCGCCATGCAGCGGTCCAGGAAGGTCTCGGCGATCGGGCGATAGGCGCCCATCGCGATGTCGGCCCCGGCCTCGATCGGGACGAGGAGCCGCTCGAGCCAGTCCGGCTCCAGGACGCAGTCGGCGTCGCTGACCGCGATCACGTCGTGGGTCGCCGCGGCGATGGCGACGTTGCGGCCGCGCGCGATGCTCGCGCCGGGCTCATGGATCAGCGTGATGCCCTCGGCGCGCCGGAGGGTCTCGAGCGTGCCGTCGGTGGAGCCGCCGTCCACGACGACCACCTCGTCGGGCGGGCGCGTTTGCGCCGCGATGGTATCGAGGAACCGGTCGACGTGGCCGTCGGCGTTCAGCACCGTCGTGATGAGCGAGACCTTCATCGCGCGCCGAGCACCTCCGCGTAGACCTCGAGCGTGCCCCTCGCGGTCTCGTCCCAGGAGAAGCGCTCGGCCCGTGCGCGGCCCGCCTCGGCGAGCCGCTCCGCCAAGCCGGGCTCGGTGAGGACCCGGTCGATACCGGTCGCGATCTCGCGCACCGACCGCGGATCGACGCCGAGCGCCGCGTCCCCCGTGACCTCCGGCACCGACGACGTCATCGACGCCACGGTCGGGACGCCGCGCGCCATCGCTTCGACGACCGGCAGCCCGAACCCCTCGTACAGCGACGGGTAGACGAACGCCGTCGCGCCCCGGTAGAGCGCATCGAGGTCCGCCGCCGCAAGCGCGCCGGTGAGGAGGACCTCGCCGGGACCCGGCTGGGCGATCTCGCGCATCAACGCATCGTGCTGCCAGCCCATCGGCCCCGCGAGCACAAGTGCGTGCGGCAGGCCGGTCGCGGCGACGCGGCGGTAGGCGCGGACCAGGCGCACGAGGTTCTTCCGCGGCTCGAGCGTGCCGACGAACAGCACGTACGGCCGCCGGATCTTCCGCCGTGCGAGGACCTCGGCCACGTCGAGCGTGCCGGCGGGGAGCGAGGACGCGAGCGGCACGACGTGGAGCCGGCCGGGGTCGACCGTCGTCCGCGACGCCACGTCCTCGGCCGTGCTCCGCGAGGGCGTGACGATCGCGTCGGCCCGCTTCACGGCGGCGCGCAGCCCGAGCTTGTAGAGCAGCCGCCACTCGCGGGGGAACAGGCTCGGGAAGTGCTCGAACGCCAGGTCGTGGACGGTGACCACGAGCCTCTGCCCCGGGGCTGCCGGCGGGATCGCCGCATGGTTCGTGGCGTGCACGACGTCCGCCGAGCGCAGCGACTCGGGCAGGGCCGGCCGGGCGAGCAGGTCCCAGCGCGGGTAGAGCGAGCGGATGGACGCGTCCAGCTCCTGCATCCAGAAGTCGCGGATCCAGCGCTCGGGAGGCGGAGCGTCGGGTCCGAAGCGCGCGTGGAAGAGCTTGATCTCGAGCGACGGATCGCACCGCGCGAGCGCCGGGACGAGGTTCCGGATGTACGTCCCGATCCCGCCCGGGGCCTTGAACCAGAGCTGGTCCACCTGGACCGCCACGCTCGTCACCGCGACGCCTCCACGCACCCGACGCCCTCCGGACCGACCGTGGCCGCGTGCTCGGTCCCCGGCCCGAGGTCGAGCCGGTCTCCCGGCCGCAGCTCGACCTCGCCTTCGTCCGTGTGGAACACGATCGAGCCGGACAGGCAGAACAGCACCTTGTGGTACCCGTGCGTGTGCCGGCCGTACGTGTCGCCCGCACCGTTCCCCCACCGCCGCGGCGCCGAGCAGCCCTCGGCCGCGAACGCCTCGAGCGCCTCCGCGAGCCCCGTCACGGCTCGAGCGGTCCGCGACGCGGCCACGGCTCAGCCTGCGTCGCCGCGCCCGTGGAGCGGTGCCACGCCGCGGCGGACGAACGGGTGCCGGAGCGTCGAGCCCCACGGCTCGTCCATGTACCGCCGGCCCTGGAGGGCGCCAAAGCCGGTGGCGTCGATCCGCCCCGCGAGCACCCAGGGGTTCGGGTGCGGGCTCTCCTGCACGAAGTAGCGTTCGAGCGCCGTGATGACGGCGCGCTCCTCCTCGGGCGTGAGGCCCTCGGGCAGCTCGAAGCGGCGTTCCTCGTCCATCGCTACAGCGGGATGTTCCCGTGTTTGCGGGCCGGCACGGACTCGCGCTTCGTCGAGAGCATCCGCAGCGACTTCACGAGGCGCGGACGCGTCTCGGCCGGCTCGATCACGTCGTCGACGAAGCCGCGCTCGGCAGCGACGTAGGGGTTCGCGAACTTCCGCTGGTATTCGCCGATGAGCTCCTCGCGCCTGGCCGCCGGGTCCTCGGCCTTGTCGATCTCCTTCTTGAAGACCACGTTCACGGCGCCCTCGGGACCCATCACCGCGATCTCGGCCGTCGGCCATGCGAACGACACGTCCGAGCGCAGGTGCTTCGAGTTCATCACCAGGTACGCGCCCCCGTAGGCCTTGCGGGTGATGACGGTCATCCGCGGCACGGTGGCCTCGGCATACGCGAACAGCAGCTTCGCGCCGTGCCGGATGATCCCGTGGAACTCTTGCTCCTTGCCCGGCAGGAACCCGGGGACGTCGACGAAGGTGACGATCGGGATGTTGAAGGCATCGCAGAACCGGACGAACCGCGAGGCCTTCTCGGCGGAGTCGATGTCGAGGGTGCCGGCGAGGACCTTCGGTTGGTTCGCGACGATCCCGACGGTGTGGCCGTCCAGGCGCGCGAGACCCGTGACGATGTTCATCGCCCAGAACGGGAAGACCTCGAAGAAGTCGCCGTCGTCCACGACGCGGCGGATCACCTCGTGCATGTCGTACGGCTCCTTCGCCGAGTCCGGCACGAGGTGCGTGAGCCCTTCGTCGTGCCGCTCGGGGTCGTCCACGACCGCGTACGAGGGCGGGTCCTCCAGGTTGTTCGACGGCAGGTACGACAGGAGGTGCCGGACCATCGCCAGGCACTCCTCCTCGTCCTGGCTCACGAACGACGCCACGCCCGACCTGCTCGCGTGGGTCATGGCGCCGCCGAGCTCCTCGAACGAGACCTCCTCGCCGGTGACGGACTTGATGACCTCGGGACCCGTGATGAACATGTGCGAGGTCTCGCGGACCATGAACGTGAAGTCGGTGATCGCGGGGGAGTAGACCGCGCCGCCGGCGCAGGGGCCCATGATCACGCTGATCTGGGGGATCACCCCGCTCGCCCGCACGTTGCGCTCGAAGATGTAGCCGTAGCCGGCCAGGCTCGCCGCACCCTCCTGGATCCGGGCGCCGCCCGAGTCGTTGATCTGGATGAACGGGGCGCCCGTGCTCATCGCGAGGTCCTGGACCTTGCAGATCTTCTGGGCGTGGACCTCGCCGAGCGAGCCGCCGAACACGCTGAAGTCCTGGCTGGCGACGAACACGCGACGTCCGTCGACCGCCCCGTACCCGGCCACGACGCCGTCGCCGGCCGGACGGTTCCGCTCCATGCCGAGGTCGTGCGAGCGGTGGATCGCGAAGGGGTCGGTCTCGACGAACGTCCCGCGATCGAGCAGCAGGTCGATGCGCTCGCGGGCGGTCAGCTTGCCCTTCTCGTGCTGCCGCCGCACGGCGTCCTTGCGGTGGTCGTCCAGCAGCGCCGCCTTGCGCTTGCGGAGCTCCTCGATCCGATCCTCGACGGTCCTGGTGCGGGGAAGCTCGGTCTTCGCCATGGCCCCGGAGTCTACGGCCGAGAGCCCCCGGGGACCATCCCGAGGGCTCCCGACCGTCGCGGCGGTGCCTCTAGTCGACGATCCACATCGTGCGGATCGGACCGCTCGGGGCGAGCTCGTAGATCACGACCCCCAGGTACGACCCATCCCGCGCCTCCGTCCCCTAGATCACGAAGTCGCCCACCTGGGCCACTCCATCCTCGACGTCAGGAATCCCGTCGAAGCCTTGGTCGATGAGGCCCTCCTGGATGTTCGCGGCGATCGCCTCGCGGCCCTCAGCGAAGTCCGGGCGGGTGAGGCCGTGGTACATGACCGCGTCCGGGGTGAAGTAGGAGGCGGCCAGTTCAGCGTCAGTTCTCATGGCCTCGTGCAGCCCCTGGACCATGCCGACGATCTCCGTGTCGGCGGGGCCCACCTCGGGCGACGCCGCCACGGGCGGCGTCGGCTCCTCGGCGCTCGAACGATCCACGATCGCCCACGTGCCGACCGCGACGAGCGCGACCGCGAGCACCACGACCGCTCCGATGAGCCACCGGTTGGTCCGGCGCAGCCTCCCATCTCCGAAGGCGGTCGCCGGGACCTCGGCTCCGGCGAGTCCTACCACGTCGACTTTCGGCTTGCTGTCCATGTCGGTCCCTCCCGTCCTTCGAGGCGATCCGGGCTCGGCCGTCCGCCTGCGCGCCGGCGCGACGGCTCCGTCCCGTTCGGTCGGTTCGTGTTCCACGTCATCGTCGAGCCCTGCGAACCGTGCGCGGAGCCGAACGGCTGCGAACGCCGTCAGTCCCAGCGCGACGATCGCGATCCAGACGGCGATGGTCGGCAGGACGAGCCCTCCGCCATCGGCGGCGGCTGTGGGCTCGGCCCCGGCCGCGGGACCCGTCGGCGCCGCGACCCGCAGGGTCACGACGACACCGACGATGCCGGCCCCCGCGACGCCGAGTCCCACGGCAGCGGCGGCGATCCGTTCGTTCCGCTGCCTCCGCTCGCGACGGCGGAGCAGCCGGTCCATCGCGGGCTCGGGCATCTCGAACCGGTCACCGGCCCGCTCGAGCATCCGCTGCGCGTCAGACATCGCTTCGCTCCAGTTCCCGCTTCAACGCCGCTCGCGCCTCGGCGGCGAGCGACCGCACGGACGTCGCCTTGATCCCGAGGAGCAGCGCGGCCTCGGGAGACGCGTATCCGAGGTAGTCGGTGAGGACGACCGCCGCGCGCTGACGCGGCCCGAGCGTCGCCAGAGCCCGGAGGATCGCGTCGCGCAGGTCGGCGCCCTCGTACGGATCGGCCGTCGATCCGGGTTGCCGGGTGATCCGCACGGCCCGATGGACGCGTCTGCGCCGACTCCGGAATCCGTTCATCGCCGTCCGGTACAGGTAGCCGGTGGAACGCTCCATCGCCCGGACCCGGTCCCAGCGCTCCCACACGGCGAGGAAGGCGTCCTGCGCGATCTCCTCGGCCTCACCCGCGTCCCCGGTCATGAGGCAGAGGGCACGGAAGAGGCGTCGCCGCTCGGCCTCGAAGAACTCCTCGAACGCGATCGCCGCCGCCGCCTCGGCGGTGGTGGGTGGCGAGATGGTCGCCTGGGCCATGGGCCGAGCCTTCCGAACGGCCGCTGCCCCGAGGACGCGTTCGCGAGCACGCCCCATGAACGTCCGGACGAGCCGGATCGTCCACCGGGGGTCCAGTGTTCATCCTGCGCCGTTCGGGATCGGATGGGAAGCGCCGAGGATGGCCCCGTTCGGCGAGACGCCCCGTGGGTGCCGTAGGCTCCGAGCCGTGCTGCGGCTACGGGTGAGCGTCGAGGCCGAGCGTGCCGCGGAGGTCGTTCGAGCGCTCGACGCCGAGGCGGGCGTCTCGGACATCTCCCGGTTCCCCTCGGTCCTGCAGGAGACGGGCGAGGACCTGGTGACCGCGTGGGTGCGCGAGGCGTCCGTCGACGAGGTCCTCGCGGCCTTGCGGAACCTCGGCGTGGTCCGCCGCGGCAACGTCACGTTCGCGCGCGAGCACGTCTTCGTGCCGGGCCCGATGCCGTGGTCGATCCCGCGCCTGGACCCCGGCTCCAGGGACATCGTCTGGGAGGAGGTCGAGGGCCAGGCCAGCTTCATCGCGCAGCTCGCGCCGCGCTATCTGGTCCTGATGGGCCTCGCCGGGCTGATCGCGGCGGTAGGCATCCTGCAGAACTCCACGGTGCCGATCGTCGGCGCGATGGCCGTGAGCCCGGACCTACTGCCCCTCGTGGCGCTCGGCTACGGCGTCGCCGCGCGCCGGCGACGGATCGCGGCATTCGCGGCGGTGTCGCTCGCGGCGGGGCTCGTGGCGGCCGCGGCGTTCGCCGCCGGGACGACCGCCGCGGCCGACCTGTTCGACTTCGCGTTCGAACAGCCGGCGGCGCCGATCGTGCTCGTGGGGTTCGTCGCCGAGCCGAGCGCGCTCGGCGGCATCGTCGCGTTCGCGGCCGGGGTGGCCGGGATGATCTCGTTCGAGTCCCAGCACGGCAGCGCGGCGGTCGGTGTCGCGATCTCGATCACGACGATCCCCGCCGCCGCCGCGATCGGCGTGATGTCGGTGCTCGCCGAGTGGCACGACCTGCTCGGCGCGACGATCGTCCTGGCGACGAACGTGGCGCTGGTGGTGCTGGGGGGTGGGCTCACCGTGCTGGTCCAGCGCCGGTTCGAGTCCCGCCGTCACGGTCGCTGATCTATCCCACGTCGACGCGTCCCCCCGTGCGCCAGTACTCGCCGCGCTCGCGCGTGAGGAACCCCTCGTCGACGAGGTATCGGCGGATCGCGGCGTAGTCGGTGTGGAACCGCGACACGATGACGTTCACGGCCTTCTCGTCGTAGCGGACGCCGGGCTCGAACTCGAGGGCGATCCGCTCGAGCACGATCCGGCGCTTCGACTCCTTCGCGGGGATCTCGGTGAGGCGTCCCTCCCGGAAGAACGTGCGGAGCACGGACCCCTCGTCCTCGGTCGCGGCGCCGAGCGCGATCCCGGCCTCGCGCGGCGGGCCCACCTGCTCGGCGGCCCACCGGAGCGTCTCGTGGTCCAGGCGGTAGGTCCGCCGGTCGTCGTTCAGCCGAGCGACCCCCGTCGACGCGAGGCGGTTCAGGTGCTTCCGGAGACGGGTGACGGAGATGCCGAGCTCGGCCGCGAGCTCGCTCGGCGAGGCGTCGGCGCGCGCGAGCCGGCCCGCGATCGCCAGACGCTCGGGGTCGGCGAGCGCGCGCAGGATCTCGTCGGGCGTCTCGGCCATGTCGGAGGGTAGGTCTACCATCCGGCCCGTGATGGCGACCGTGGACCTCGCTCCGGCCCAGCGCCGGACGCTCGAGGCGCTGATCGGGACGGGCGAGCGGCCGGTCTTCCCCTCGGATCTCGTGCCACGGGTCCGCGACCGGATCGAGGAGGCCGTCCGCGCGTTCGAGCCGGAGCGGCCGCTGTGGTTCGGGAAATCGAACCTGTCGGACCTTGGACGATGTCCGGGCTTGTTCGACGCCGTCCGCTCCGGGGAGCGGGGGCCGTTCGCGTTCTCGGCGCGGTTCGCCGCCGGGCGCCTCGCGCACAAGGCCGTCGAGCTCGAGGTCGCCGGGCGGCAGGACCGCGACATCCACGAGTTGGTGGAGTCGGCCGCCGAGCGCCTGCACGAGGACGCCGCGTTCGCGACGTGGTGGGACGACCTCGACGGCCTGCGTCGCGACGAGACGCTGATGGACGCGGCCAAGACGCTCGAGCTCTTCCGCTCGACGATGCCGCCGCTCCGGCGGATGCGCCGCGACCTCACGCCGTGCACCGAGTGGCACGTGAAGGCGGAGTTGCTCGGGGGCACGCTCGTGCTCTCGGGGACGCTCGACCTCGTCCTGGGCTCGGCCCGAACGGAGCCGGGGCGGGCGAACCGTCTGGCGATCGACCTCAAGACCGGGCACGCGTGGCCCGAGCACGCGGAGGACATGCGGTTCTACGCGCTGCTGCTCGCGCTGCGGTTCGGCGTGCCCCCGTACCGGGTGGCGACGCTGTACCTGGACTCGGGGGAGTGGCAGGCGGAGGACGTCGACGAGCGGGTGCTCTCGCGCGCGGCCGACCGGGTG
>DAIUEM010000026.1:0-13462 GCA_036845105.1 Actinomycetota bacterium
CGTGCCGTGGTGCACCGCAAGCGGTACGGGGCGATCGCCGTCGTCGGCGTGCTGACGGCCGAGCTCCTCGCGAGCGCGCTCTGGTCCTCCGCCTACCACGGGGGCACGATCTACCTCGGCCTCGAGGGTCAGGATCACCCCGCCCTCGTCCACGGGCCGCTGCGCTGGCCGAACGTTCCGCTCGACCGCTACATGACCCCCGGCCCGATCGCGCGCGAGATCGAGCAGGCGGGCGTCGGCGACGGTCGCTACCTCGCGTGGGTCCAGCCCACCGTGTATTTCAACAAGGGCTACCTGTTCACGCAGGACCGCGCGGACTGGCCGGCGCTCCTACTCGGGCGGGCCATCCTGTTCCGGCTCGACGACGTGCTCGGCTATTCGCCGATCCAACTGCCCCGCTACTGGTCGTTCATCCGGGCCACGAACCGCCTCCCGGTCTTCTACAACGCCGCCATCCTCCAGGTGCCGACGATCGAGGACCTGCGGTTGCTCGGCGTGCGGTTCGTCATCGTGCCGCAGGGCCTGAGCGCTCCGCTCCCCGCCCGCGAGCTCCTGACCGAGGACGGCTACACCCTGGTCGAGATCGAGGGCTGGCAGCCCCGGGTCTCGGTCGTGCCGTCGTGGAGATCGGTCTCGAGCGGGGTGCCCGCGCTCGAGACCGTCCTCGAGCGCGGGTTCGATCCGGCCCTCCACGCGGTCGTCGAGGGCGACCCGGGGATCGAGCCGGCCGGTGGGGCCGTCGCGCCCGAGCCCGGGACGGCGAGCTACGAGGAGCGCCGGTCCGAGGACGTCCGGATCTCGGTCGACGCGGCCGCCCCGTCGATCGTCGTCGTCCGCAACGCCTGGGACCGGGGGTGGTCGGCGACCGTCGACGGCGAGCCGGCGCCGGTCCTGCGCGCCGACTACCTGCTCCAGGGCGTCCCCGTGTCGGCCGGGCGGCACGAGATCCGCATGGTGTACCGGGAGCCGGCGATCGGTCGCGGGCTCGCGTTCTCGGCGGTCGTGTGGCTCGCGTTCCTGGCGGTGGCGGGGGGCGCGTTCGTGCGGGCTCGGGGCCGGGACGCTACGCCGCCGAGCCCTCCGTCCGACGCCTGAGCTCGGCCTCGATCAGCTCCTCGAGATCGCCGTCGAGCACGCGGTCCACGTCCCCGATCTCGACGTTCGTCCGGTGGTCCTTCACGAGCCGGTACGGCGCGAGGACGTACGAGCGGATCTGCGACCCGAAGTCGATGCCCTTGCGCTCTCCCCGCAGGTTCTCCAGGCGCTCCTGCTGCTCCTCGCGCATCCGCTCGGCGAGGCGGGCCTTCAGGATGCGCATCGCCACCGCGCGGTTCTGGAGCTGCGAGCGCTCGTTCTGGCAGGCGACCACGATCCCGGTCGGCAGGTGCGTGATCCGCACGGCCGAGTCCGTCGTGTTCACCGACTGCCCGCCGGGGCCGCTCGAGCGGTAGACGTCGATCCGCAGGTCGTCCTCGGGGATCGGCAGGTCCTCCTCCTGCGCTTCCTCGAGGAGCGGGATGACGTCGAGCGAGGCGAACGACGTGTGCCGGCGCTTCGCGGCGTCGAACGGGCTGATCCGCACCAGGCGGTGCACGCCGCGCTCCGCCGAGAGCAGGCCGTACGCGTTCGTGCCGTGCACGATGAACGTCGAGCTCTTGATGCCTGCCTCGTCCCCGAAGAGGACCTCGTCCACCTCGACGTCCATGCCTGTGCGCTCGGCCCAGCGCAGGTACATCCGCAGCAGCATCTCGGCCCAGTCCTGGGACTCGGTGCCACCGGCGCCGGCGTGGAGCGTCGCGACGGCGTCGTTCGCGTCGAACTCGCCGCCGAGCAGCGTCGCCAGCTCGAGCTTGCCGAGGTCGCGCTCGAGGTCCTCGACCCCGCGCACGAGGTCGGCCCGCATCTCAGCGTCGGACTCGGCCTCGAGGAGCTCGTCCATCGTGCGGGCGTCGTCGAGGCGTCGCACGAGGGCGTCGTAGCGCTCGATCTCGGCGCGGAGGCGCGAGAGCCTTGTCGTCAGCTGCTGGCCGCGCGCCGGGTCGTCCCAGAGGGACGGGTCGCTCGCCTGCCGTTCGAGCTCGGCCGCCTGCTCGCGCTTGCCGTCGACGTCAAAGGAACTCCTTCGCGTGCGCGAGACGCTCGGCGAGGTCCTCGAGGCGCTCGGTGTGGTCGCTCATGCCACCGCTCCGTGGCACTTCTTGTACTTCTTGCCGCTGCCGCATGGACAGGGCGCGTTGCGCGGCACCTTGTCGCTCACGGCCTGCGGGGCGGCGCCGGACGACGTCGGGGCCGGCTCCTCGCCGCGGTTCTCGCTCACCCGCTGCGGCCGCGGGCGTCCCGGCTCGTCCTGGCGGACCAGCTGCACGCGATAGACGTACCGGACGAAGTCGTCGCGGATCGAGTCGGTGAGCTCCTCGAACATCTGGTACGCCTCGCGCCGGTACTCGGTGAGTGGGTCCTTCTGCGCGTAGGCCCGCAGGTGGATGCCCTCCTGCAGGTAGTCCATCTCGTAGAGGTGCTCGCGCCACTTCGTATCGGTGATGTTGAGGAGCACCATGCGCTCGAGTTCCCGCATGTGCTCCGAGCCGATCGCCCGCTCCTTCTCGTCGTACAGCCGGAGCGCTTCGTCGACGGCGCGCTCCTCGAGCTCGGCGGAGGTCACGACCTCCTCGAGGTCCTCGATGGTCATCGTCGTCGGATAGACCTCGGCGATCCCGGCGAGGACGGCGTCCGCGTCCCACTCCTCGGTGAAGACGTCCTCCGGCGCCACGCGCTGGACCGTCCGACGCACGACGTCCTCCACCATGTCGAGCGCCTCGTCCTTGAAGTCGGCGCCCTGCAGGATCTTCTGGCGCTCGGCGTAGATCACCTCGCGCTGGGTGCTCATGACGTCGTCGTACTTCAGGATGTTCTTGCGGCGCTCGAAGTTGAGCTCCTCGATCTGCCGCTGCGCGCCCTCGACGGCGCGGGTCACCATCTTCGCCACGATCGGCTCGTCGTCGGGCCACTTCAGGCGCTCCATGATCGAGGCCACCCGGTCCGAGGCGAACATCCGCATCAGGTCGTCGCCGAGCGAGAGGTAGAACCGCGACTCGCCGGGGTCGCCCTGGCGGCCCGACCGGCCCCGGAGCTGGTTGTCGATCCGGCGGGACTCGTGCCGCTCCGTGCCGAGCACGTACAGGCCGCCGAGCGCGACGACCTCCTCGTGCTCGGCGTCGGTCTGCTCCTTGAACTTGCGGTAGATCGGCCCGTACTCGGCCTCGTACTCGGCGCGCTCCTCCTCGTCCATCTCGAACAGGAGGTACCGGTCGTTGTCCCACTCTCGCGCGGCCATCTCCTGGCGCGCGAGGTACTCGGGGTTGCCACCGAGCAGGATGTCGACGCCTCGGCCGGCCATGTTCGTCGCCACCGTCACGGCGCCCTTGCGGCCGGCCTGGGCGACGATCATCGCCTCCTTCTCGTGGTTCTTCGCGTTCAAGACGTGATGCGGGACGCCGCGCCGGTTCAGCAGGGTGGACAGGCGCTCGGACTTCTCGATCGAGACCGTGCCGACGAGACACGGCTGGCCCGCCTCGTGGCGCTCGACGAGGTCCTCGACGACGGCGTTCCACTTGGCGTCCTCGGTCTTGTAGACGAGGTCCTGCTCGTCAACGCGGATCATCGGGCGGTTCGTGGGGATCTCCGCCACGCCGAGCTTGTAGACCTGCTCGAACTCGGCGAGCTGCGTCTTCGCCGTGCCCGTCATGCCGGCGAGCTTCTCGTACATCTTGAAGTAGTTCTGGATCGTGATCGTCGCGAGTGTCTGGTTCTCCTCCTTGATCCGCACGCCCTCCTTGGCCTCGATCGCCTGGTGGAGGCCCTCCGAGTAGCGGCGGCCCTCGAGCACGCGACCGGTGAACTCGTCGACGATCTTCACCTCGCCGTTCGTCACGATGTACTCGACGTCGCGCTGGTAGTGCTCCTTGGCGCGCAGCGCGTTCTGCAGGTGGTGGACGAGCGGCGTGTGGACGTGCTCGTACAGGTTGTCCAGGCCGAGGGCCTCCTCGACCTTCGCGACCCCGGACTCGGTCACGGCGACGGTCTTCTTCGCCTCGTCGACCTCGTAGTCATCGTCACGCTTCAGCCGCGGCGCGAGCCGCGCGAAGGTCTGGTACCACTTCGCGCTGTCGGCCACCATGCCGCTGATGATGAGCGGCGTCCGCGCCTCGTCGATCAGGATCGAGTCCACCTCGTCGACGATCGCGTACGCGTGGCTGCGCTGGACCATGTCGGGCGCCCGCATCGCCATGTTGTCGCGCAGGTAGTCGAATCCGAACTCGTTGTTCGTGCCGTACGTGATGTCGGCCGCGTACGCGGGCCGGCGCTGCTCCGGCGTCATCTGCGCCTGGATCAACCCCACGCTCGCGCCGAGCGCCCGGAAGATCGGGCCCATCCACTCCGAGTCGCGCTTGGCGAGGTAGTCGTTCACGGTCACCAGGTGCACGCCGCCGCCGCCGAGCGAGTTGAGGAAGGCAGGCATCGTCGACGTGAGCGTCTTGCCCTCACCGGTCTTCATCTCGGCGATCTGACCCTGGTGGAGCGCGATCGCGCCCATCACCTGCACGTCGAAGTGGCGCTGCCCGATCCGGCGCCGGGCGGCCTCGCGCACGCACGTGAACGCCTCCGGGAGCAGGTCGTCGAGGGTCTCACCGTCCTGCGCTCGCCGCTTGAACTCGGCCGACTTGCCGCGCAGCTCCTCGTCGGTGAGCCCCTCGGCCTCGGGCTCGAACCCGTTCACGAGCCCGACGAGCTGCTCGAGGCGCTTGATCTTGCGGCCCTCGCCGATCTGGCCGAGTTTCTCGATGACCAACGCAACGTCCCTTTCGCGAGCTCGGAGGGGTGTTCCGGCCCCCTATCGTACCGGAGCCCCTCCGCACGCCGTCCCTCGGTGGTTCGGTACGGGACGCCCCCGGGTTCGGCGGCCGCTCAACGCTCGTCGACAGACACGCGCTCGGCGGCGGGCGCTCGCAGGCGCAGGGCGGACAGGACGACGACGAGCACGAGGGTCGCGGTGGCGAGCCCGAGGACCCGGAACCCGGCGCCCTCGAACACGAATCCGCTTGCCAACCCCGCGGCCGCCGAGCTCAGGCTGACCATGAGATCCATCACGCCCAGCGCGCCGGCCCGCTCGGCCGGGTCGGTGGCGTCGCTGATCACCGCCGTCGCGCCGAGGAACGTGGCGCTCCACCCCAGGCCGATCGCGAAGAGCCCGAGCCCGACGACGAACGCCCTGCCCTCGGTCGCCGCGAGGAGCGCGCCGGCGATGCTCAGCACGGCCCCGGCGATCAGGCCCGGTCGGCGGCCGTACCGGTCGAGCGCCGCGCCGATCAGCGGCGAGAACGCGAACATGCCGGCGATGTGGACGCTGATGACGCTCGAGACCGCGGTGGGGCTGACGTCGTGCTGGTGCAGCGCCACCGGCGTCACGCCCATGACCGCCACCATCGCCATCTGCCCGACGGCCGCGGCCACGACGGCCAGGCGGACGGCCGGCATCCCGAGGATCTCACGCGGTGGGCGGACGACCGCTCGGATGTCGGCGAGGGTCTCCCCTACCGCCATGTCGCGGGGGTCCGGTCGCACGCGCAGCACGCACACCATCGCCCCGACGGCGCCGGCCGGCACGAGGATCCACGGCAGGACGTTCGGGTCCGAGCCGAGCCGGCCCTCCGCGAACTCCTGAAGGAACGCCACGACGAACGGGCTCGCGACCGCGCCGACGGTGCCGGCGGCCAGCACGTACCCGACGGCCCGGCCGCGGCGCTCGGGCGGGTGCATGTCCGCCACCGCGCCACGCGCGAGGTTCGCGCCCCCGAGGGCCGCCCCGAACGGCAGCGCGCACAGCAGCAGGCCGAGCCACGATCCGGCTGCGACCGAGGCGGCCGCGCCGAGCCCGGCCACCACGAGCAGCGCGTAGCTCGCGAGCAGACCGGGTCGGCGGCCGAGACGATCCATCGAGCGGCCGACGAGGAGCGCTCCGGCCGCGGCCGCGAGGAAGTACGCGGCGTTCAGGAAGCCGGTCGAGCTCTCGTGACCGGTCAGCTCGGCGATCTCGACGACGCCGACGAGCAGCATGACCGGCGAGGCCAGCTGCACCAGGCCCTGCGCGGACGCGAGCAGCACGGTGTTGCGGTGCGCGAGGCGACGATGCTCCTCGGGTGACAGAGCCACGCGTCAGCTGATCTCGATCATCTTCTCGCGCACGGCGTACACGACCGCCTCCATGCGCGAGTGCAGATGGAGCTTCTCCAGGATGTTCCGGATGTGGTTCTTCACGGTGTTCTCGGAGATGAACAGCGCCTTCGCGATGTCGCGGTTGTTCATCCCCTGGGCGACGAGACGCAGGACCTCCATCTCGCGGTCGGTGAGCTTCGGCGTCGGCATCTCGGGCTTCTCGTCCGTCGCCTTGCTCATCGCGGCGAACTCCGTGAGGAGCTTGGACGCCATCGACGGCGAGATCCGCGACTGCCCGGCCCACACCGACCGGATCGCGTCGGCGACCTCCTCGATCGGGATCTCCTTCAGCAGGTAGCCCGACGCTCCCGCCTTGATCGCCTCGTACAGGTCGGCCTCCTCGTCGCTGATCGTCAGCATGAGGATCTTGACGTGCGGCAGGAGATCCTTGATCTCGGCCGCGGCCTCGATCCCGGACCGCTTCGGCATCCGGATGTCCATGAGGATGACGTCCGGCATCAGCTCCTGGGCCTTCGCGACGACCTCGACGCCGTCGGACGCCTCGCCGACGAGCTCGAGGTCGTCCTCCATGCCGAGGACCATCTCGAGTCCCCGACGGAACAGCGCGTGATCGTCACAGACGAGGACGCGGAGCCGCCCCGATCCCTGCTCCTTCGATGTCTCGCTCACCGAACCCCCGGTGCGCCGCGCTACCCTTCGGCCGGCGCCTGCTCGTGGTTGTTGGCCGATTTTACGCGGGTGGCGCCCGCGATGAGCTTCGTCCGCTTCTTCTTGTTGTGGTCCCGGATCTGCCGTTCGAGCTTCTCGGCGACGATGTCGAACGCCGATTCCACGTCGGACGCGGCCGCCGTCGCGCGGAAGCTCCGCCGCGGCGTGTCGAACGAGGCCTCGACGCGATGAGCGCCGCCGAGCCTCGGGTTCTTCTCGGAGATGATCTCGATCTGGAGGCGCGTGACCCTCGGCTCCATCCGCTCGAGCCGCCCGAGCTTGTGCTCGGCCACCTCGCGCACGCGGTCCGTGATGCGGGCGCCGCGCCCGTTCAGCACGAGATCCATGCCGCCTCCTTCGGTCGAGGTTCCCTACGGTCAGTATCGTCCCGTGCGGCCCGACGCGCATCGCCGGAGGTCGTGGGCTCGCGTCCGGCTGACCTGGTCTTTGGCCCCACACCCGCCTGCCGGGTGGATCGCCTGACGGCTTCGCCACCTCTCCCGGCGAGGCCTCCCCCGCCGGGGCAGGACTTACATCTAAACCGCGCCATGCTCGGCGACCAAGGGTCGCCTTACGTGGGTCGTTTCGCCCGCGGCTGGCATCGACTACCGGAGATCGGATCCCCGGGCAACCACAGACCCGGACGCGAGCCCGGCGCCGAGTATATCCGCGCGCGCCGCCGAGGCAGGGAGCCCACCGGGCCGAGGCGTGAGCGCCCGCGCCGCGGTGAGGACGCACACGCGGTCGGCGCCACCGTGCACGAGCGCCGCCGCGCACGCCGAGGCCGTCGCGCCCGTGGTGAGCACGTCGTCCACGAGGAGCACCGAGCCCCGGGGCGCCGTGCGCACCCGGAAGCGGCCCTCCATCGCCACCAGCCTGCCCGCGCGGTCGCGCCGCGCCTGCGTGGCGCGATCGTCCGCATCCCGCGCGAGCAGGCCGAGCGCCGGGACGTCCAGCCGCCGGGCCACGACCTCGGCGAGCGCCCGCGCCTGGTCGAACCCGCGTTCGGCCCGGCGCCGGGGCGACAACGGCACCCACGTCACCGCGTCGACGCCAGGGTCCGTCCACGTCCGCGCCATCGCCTCGCCGAGGGCGTCGGCCACCGGGCGCCAGCCGGCGAACTTCAGCCGGTGCACGGCCGAGCGGACCGGCCCGTGGAACCGGAACGCCGAGCGGGCGACGGCGAGCGGCGGAGGCGGGCAGTCCGGGCACGATGCCCGGTCGCCGGCGGACGGCGAGCCGCAGCGCCGACACCACGGCGGGACGAGCGGCTGGACCTGCGCGCGGCACGGCTGGCAGAACGGCCACGTTCCGCGGCCGCATCCGGCGCATCGACGGGGGAAGACGACGTCGAGCAGGTGCTCGAGCATCGCGCGACGCTACCGCGCGCCGGCGACACTCAGTCGAGCGGGACCTCGAGGGCCCCCTCCGCGCCGCGGCCTCGGCCCTTCAACTCGATGCGGAGGCCCGTGTGGGCGCGAAGGAGCGGGTAGGCGGTCACCCTGTTCCGTCCGGTCGCCTCGTCGACGTCGTGCTCGAGGATCTCCAGGCGCGCCCCGGCCGTGAGGAGCCGCACCTGGACGGGCATCGGTGGGTCGACCGTGAGCGTCAGCCTGATCGAGTCGCCCCCGCAGTCCACCTGCTCGACCCGCGCCTCCGCGCGATCGCCGAGCCGCACCGAGCGGTCGACTCGGATCTGGCCGCGGCGGACGGTCGCGCGCGGCCACGGGACGGCGAACCGGCGGCCGCCGGGGAAGGTCGCGGCGTTCCCGTCGACCTCCAGGTCGAGCTCGAACCCGTACCAGCCGGGCTCGAGGTCGGCGACCATGAGCTCGAACGGCACGAACACGTCGCGGTGCGGGGCCGTGTCGAGCGTGGTCGAGCCGATGGGCACCTCGCGCCACTCCCGGCCCGCGACCGCGACGGCCCGCGCGCGCACGACCTGCACCTGGTGGGGATCGCGATCCTCGCCCCGCAGGATGAAGGCGCCCTTCACCGTCGCGGGGAACCGCTCGAACCGCGCGCGGACCGAGAGGGTTTCGCTCACGCCGCTCCCCTCGACGACGCCAGGCCGCGGAGCGCCGGTCCGTACGGAGGCCGCAGGACGACCCGCTCGGTGACGATCGCCGTGACGAGCTCCGCGGGGGTGAGGTCGAACGCGGGGTTCGCCGCGGGCGTCCCGGGCTCGGCGAGGTCGACCCCGAGCGGCGACGTGACCTCGCCCGGATCTCGCTCCTCGATCGGGATGTCGGCACCGGTGGGCGTCGCGAGGTCGACCGTCGAGACCGGCGCCGCCACGTAGAAGGGCACGTCGTGGTGTCGCGCGAGCACCGCCAGTGGGTACGTTCCCACCTTGTTCGCGACGTCGCCGTTCGCGGCGATCCGGTCGGCGCCGACGATCACCAGGTCGACGCGCCGTCGGGCCATCAACCCGCCCGCCGCGACGTCCACGATCAACGTCCGCGGGATGCCGAGCCTGCCGAGCTCCCAGGCCGTGAGCCGGGCGCCCTGCAGCACCGGCCGCGTCTCGTCCACCCAGACGTGAGGGCGCTTGCCCTGGCGGTGGGCGGCGATCACCACGCCCAGGGCCGTGCCGATGCCCGCCGTGCACAGCATCCCCGTGTTGCAGTGCGTGAGCACGTCCGCGTCCTCGGGGAGGAGGTCCGCGCCGAACGCCCCCATCGCCGAGCACGCCTCGCGGTCCTCGGCCTCGATGCGCAGGGCCTCGGCAACCATCTCCTCGTGCACACGCTGCAGCGTGCTGCCGACCTGACAGCACTGGCCGGTGGCGACCGCCATCATCCGGTCCACCGCCCACGCGAGGTTCACCGCGGTCGGGCGGGCCTCCTTCAGCGCCCGGGCGGCGTCCTCGAGGTCGGCCAGGAGCGCCCGCGCGCGACCTCGTGTCGAGACGGTGGCCGCGAGCGCCATCCCGTACGCGGCCGCGACGCCGATGATCGGCGCCCCGCGGACCGCGAGGGTCCGGATCGCCTCGACCACGTCCTCGACCGTTCGGCACTCGAGGACGACCTCGCGGTGCGGGAGGACGCGCTGATCCAAGATCGCCACGGCGTCGCCGCGCCACTCCACGGGGACGATGCCGGGCCCGGTCATCCCGCCCCCCGCGCCTCCCGCACGAGACGGTCGACGGCCTCCTCGAGCGTGGCCGCGTGCGCGTACGTCCCGTGGGGCTCCCCCTCGACCCACCCCTCGGGGACGGACCCCGGAGGGTGCGCGTGCGCGATCGCCCCGGGTCCGCGCTCGCGGTACATCTCGAGATGCAGCTCGAGGTCCGAGGACGCGCGGGTCGGCGGCGCCTCGAGCGTGCCCTCGAGGACGTCGCCCTCGCCGAGCCGGGCGAGCTCGCACCCGGTCCGGGTGATCGCGAGCCGCTCGCCGTCGAAGGACGACAGATTCCCCTCGCTCGCCTTCACGAGCCCGAGGGAGAACAGCGTGCGCCCCGCCGAGCGGAACGCCCTCAGGTCCCCTGCTCCCACGACCGCAGGTACTCCTTCTGCTCCGGCGTGAGCGCATCGATCCCGATCCCCATCGCCAGGAGCTTGAGCCGCGCGACCTCCTGATCGATCTCCTCGGGAACCGGGTACACCTGCGGCCCGAGCTGCGCGTGGTGCCGCGCGAGCCACTCGACCGACAGCGCCTGGTTCGCGAAGGACATGTCCATCACCGCGGCCGGGTGTCCCTCGGCGGCGGCGAGGTTGACCAGCCTGCCCTCGCCGAGCAGGTGCAGCCGTCGTCCGTCCGCCATCCGGTACTCGTCGACGAACTCGCGGATCCGGCGCGTGCTCACGGCGAGCGCCGCGAGCGCCGGCTTGTCGATCTCGACGTCGAAGTGCCCCGAGTTCGCCATGATCGCGCCGTCCTTCATGAGCTCCATGTGCTCCCGGCGGATCACCGCCTTGTCCCCCGTGACCGTGACGAAGACGTCGCCGATGCGCGCGGCGTCGCTGAGCGGCATGACCCGGTAGCCCTCCATCGCCGCCTCGAGCGCCGGGAGCGGGTCGACCTCGGTCACGACGACCTGCGAGCCCATGCCGCGCGCGCGCGACGCGACCCCTCGGCCGCACATCCCGTAGCCGCACACGACGACGACGCGGCCCGCGAGCAGCAGGTTCGTCGAGCGCATGATGGCGTCGATCGTCGACTGGCCGGTGCCGAACCGGTTGTCGAACAGGTGCTTCGTGTTCGCGTCGTTGACGGAGACGATCGGGTAGCGGAGCGCGCCGTCGGCCGCCATCGCCCGGAGGCGGATCACACCCGTCGTCGTCTCCTCCGTGCCGCCGAGGACCTCGGGCACCTGGCCGGAGCGGTCCTTGTGCAACACGCTCACCATGTCGCATCCGTCGTCCATCGTGACGTGCGGGTGCGTGTCGAGCACCGCCTCGATGTGACGGAAGTAGCTCTCGTTGTCCTCTCCCTTGATCGCCTGCGTGGGGATGCCCGCCTCGCACAGCGCGGCCGCGACATCGTCCTGCGTCGACAGGGGGTTCGACGCGCATAGGGCGACCTCGCCGCCGCCCGCCTGCAGCGTCTGCATCAGGTTGGCCGTCTCGGTCGTCACGTGCAGGCACGCGCCGATCCGCACCCCCGCGAAGGGCCGCTCCTTCTCGAACCGCTCGCGGATCAACGCGAGCACCGGCATCTCCTTGGCGGCCCACTCGATCCGCTCGCGTCCGGTCCCGGCCAGGCCGAGATCCCTCACGTCACAGTCCATCGATCTCCTTTCGCGAGGACGTCCTCGATCACGGCTCCGACCGAGGCAGCCATCCGATCCGACGCCGCGACGACGTCCGCATGCTTCACCTTCGCGCCCACCTGATTGGTGACGAAGAACAGGCCCAGGACGCGCATCCCGAGCGCGCGCGCCGGGACGGCCTCGGGCACCACGGACATGCCCACCACCGCCGCGCCGAGGAGGCGTAGCAGCTCGATCTCGGCCGGGGTCTCGTACATCGGCCCCGGCATCGCCGCGTAGACGCCGCGCGAGACCGGGACCCCGAGCCGCTCGGCAGCCGCAACGGCGAGCTCGGCGAGCTCGGCGTCGTAGGCGCCGACCATGTCGATGAAGGGCGGCGTGCCGTCGGGGTAGCGCCAGCCGCGCAGCGGGCTCTCCCCGAGCATGTTCACGTGATCGGTCCCGACCACGAGATGGCCGGTTTCCAGGCCCCGCGCGATGCCGCCGGTCGCCGCCGTGAGGACGGCCGTCCCGGCTCCGAGCACGCGCGCCACCCGGATCGGGAGCGCGCACGTGGACAGGTCGTTGCCCTCGTAGAAGTGGATGCGTCCGCGGAACACCGCGACCGGCACCCCGGCGAACTCGCCCAGCACCAGGCTCCCCGCATGTCCGGGGACGCTCGGCCGCGGGAAGCCGGGCAGCTCCTCGAACGAGAAGGACGCCTCCTCCCGCACGTTCGCCATCGCGGCCCCGAGGCCGCTGCCGAGCACGATCGCGACCTCCGGCTCGAGCGCCGTCCGCTCACGGACGCGCTCGGCGGCCTGGTCGGCGAGCCCGTCGCCGGGACCGGGTAGCGGCGTCCCGCTCATGCCTGCGCCAGCTCCCGCTTGAGCCGCACGATCGCCTCGATCTGGGAGGGGTCCACACCGTGCAGCAGGCCCAGGTAGGTGGCCGTGAAGTCCCCCTGCGAGATCAGCGTCAGGGCGCGCGCCAGGGCCGTCCCCCCGTGCGCCCACACCTCCTGGGCTCGGGCGCCCGATGCCTGCGCGATCTCGATCGAGAGCGGGACCCGGGCCGCGACGTCGGGGTGCTCGCCCTCGTGCCGCAGCACGACCAGGAAGGACCCATGGCCCCGGTCCCCGGACCAGCCGACGACCTCGTTGTGATCGAGCTCCGGCAGGGCGGACCACCACGCCGGGACCTTCGCGTTCTCGTTCATCTGCGTCTTCCAGCGCGAGGCGGCGACCGCGCCGATGCCCTCGGCGCCCCACACGACCGGGACGCGTTCCCCGATCGCATGGGCGAGCTGCTTCGCCGGGTTGATGTCGGTCGGGACCGCGGGCCCCAGCTGATCCGCGAGCGCCTCGAGCTCCCTCGCCGCGTCGTTCAGCTCGCCGGCAGCGGCGGGCACCAGACCGATCGACTCGAGCGCACCGATCGAGCCGAGCAGGAGGTAGCCGAGCGCCGCCCGCGGCATGAGGCCTCCCGGGACGATCACACGCCCGAGCTCGAGCTCCGACGCGCGCGCCTCGAGCCGACCTCCGGAGGTCACGGCGACCACCCGACAGCCGCGCTCGAGAGCCGTCTCGAACGCGGCCAGGGTCTCGGCCGTATCGCCCGAGTACGTCGACGCGACGAGCAGCGTGTGGGGACCGCACCACTCGGGGAGCTCGGGCGAGCGGACGACGACGACCGGGACGCGCAGGCGGTCCGCGTACAGCGCCCGGACGACGTCCCCGGAGACGGCGGAGCCGCCCATCCCGACGAACGCGACGCTGGTGACACCCTCGCCCGAGGGGAGGTCGGGGGCCGACCGTCCGGCCCCGT
>DAIUEM010000027.1:0-13144 GCA_036845105.1 Actinomycetota bacterium
CGCGCGCGCGCGTCTCTCGTCCTATCCGCACCAGCTCTCGGGCGGGCAGCGCCAGCGCGTCATGATCGCGATGGCGCTCGCCTGCCAGCCCGACGTCGTGATCGCCGACGAGCCGACGACCGCGCTCGACGTCATGGTGCAGGCGCAGGTCCTCAAGCTGCTCAAGGAGCTCCAGCGCGAGCTCGGCCTCGCGATGCTGTTCATCACGCACGACCTGTCCGTCCTCGTCGAGGTGTGCGATCGGCTCGCGATCATGTACGCGGGCAAGATCGTCGAGGAGGGACCCTCGGTGGAGGTCTTCCGGGACGCGAAGCACCCATACACCACGGCGCTGTCGGGCGCGTTCCCGCAGATCGGTGACCGGCGGTTCCGGATGGCGCCCTCTGGCCTGCCGGGCGACCCGCCCTTCCCGGGCGGCGTTCCGGAGGGCTGCTCCTTCCACCCGCGCTGCCCGCTCGCGTTCGACGAGTGTCCGACGGTCGAACCCGAGCTGTACCCGGCCGGCGACGGCCGCAGGGCGGCGTGCCTGCTCGTGCCGCGCGGCGAGCGCACACCGGTGGCGCCATGAGCGAGACGATGCCGGCGGTCTCGTCGCCACTCCCCAACGCCCGCGAGCCCGTCCTGGCCGTGCGCGACCTCCACGTCCGGTTCGCCGGCCGGGTGGGCCTCTGGCAGGGCCTGCGAGGCGCGAAACCCGCCGACGCGAGGGCGGTCGACGGCGTGAACCTGGAGCTGTACCCGGGCGAGGTCCTCGCGCTCGCCGGCGAGTCCGGCTGCGGGAAGACGACGCTCGCGCGGACGATCATGGGCCTCGAGCGCCCGCGGTCCGGCGACATCTTCTTCGAGGGCAAGCCCCTCGGACGCGGCACGAGGATGCTACGCGAGTACCGACGGCGCGTGCAGATGGTGTTCCAGGACCCGACCGCAGCCCTCAACCCCAGACAGACGATCTACGAGTCGATCGCGGAGGGCTTGCGCGTCCACTCGATCACGCGGGGCTCGGGGGGCGAGTCCGAGGAGCAACTCGTCGCCCGAGCGCTCTCGGCCGCCGGCCTGCGGCCGCCCGAGCGCTTCTACCTGAACTACCCGCACGAGCTCTCGGGCGGGCAGCGCCAGCGCGTCGTCATCGCCGGCGCGCTCGTGCTGGATCCCGAGATCATCGTCGCCGACGAGCCGGTCTCGAGCCTGGATGCCTCGGTGCGCGGCGAGATCCTCAAACTCCTGCTCGGGCTGCGGAACGAGCTGAATATCGCGATGCTCGTCGTGACGCACGACCTCGGGCTCGCGTGGACGATCGCCGACCGCGTCGCCGTGATGTACCTCGGGCGCATCGTCGAGATCGGGCCCGCCGAGAGCGTGCTCACGAACCCGATCCACCCGTACACGAGGGCGTTGCTCAAGGTCGTCCCCGAAGCCGGGGGCATCGACCGCCCGTTCCTCGCGGGCGAGCCACCGGACCCGACCAGCATCCCCCCGGGCTGCCGGTTCAACCCTCGGTGCCCGGAGGTCGCCTCCGGGGCCGCGGAGGCTGCCGGCGTGCTCCCCGCGTGCCAGAAACAGGACCTCGGGCTGCAGGAGCTGCGGGCGGGACACTTCGCCGCTTGCCACCTGATGTCGCGCGAGGCAGGGGTCGAGAGCGCCCCGGCTCCCCCGCCGCTCGAGCGCTAGGACCCGGCGGGAGCCGCGGCGCTGCCGCCGCCCTCTTCGCCCTCTTCCTCGCCGCCCTTCAGGACGCCGAGGATCGCCTCCATCTCGGTATCGCCCACGTGGTCGCGGCCGGCGCTCTTCGCGGCCGCGAGGAGGGTCCGCAGGTTGGACTCGGCCATCTCGGCCCGACCCTCGAGCTCTCGGACCCGCTCGCCGAGCGTGCGCGCCCGACGCTCCGCGTCGTCGCGCGACTCGCGGGCCTCGCGCGCCTCGTCACGCGCCGTGCGCAGGCCGGCCCGGAGCGCCGAGACCTCCTTGCCGAGCTCGACGAGCCGGTCGATCGCCTCGCGACCGACCTCGGAGTAGGTCGGGCGGCCGGGACCGGCCGCCGCGCGCGCCCCGCGACGGGTCGACTTCCCCTTCGTCCGGCGCGGACGCGGCACCTGCTCCTTCTCTCCGGGCTGGATCGGCGAGGCGTCGAGCAGCCGGTAGCGGCCGCCCTCGGCCTCCAGGCGCCGGCGCGCGAGCAGCGCTCGGACCGCGCGCGCGGCCGCAAGCGGCTCCTCGACGCCGATGTCCCGACCGAGCTGGGTCGGCGTCGTCTCGAGCAGCTCTCCCGGCTGGACGCGGGCGGCGATCGCGGCCAGGAAGGCGTTCGCGCGCTCCAGGCTCTCCTGGTTCATGTCCGTATCCTCGCCCAATCGGGGGCTCCACGCCAGCCCGTCGGATCCCGGGCGCGCGCAATCGACCCGATTTGACGGCCTGGCACGGCAAGGCGTATAAACGTGGTGGCGCCGCTGGGACCTTCGGGTTCCGGCGGCGCCGCTTTTCGCGCTCCGAACGCATCACGCGCCGCACGCCCGTCGCCGCGAGGAGAACCGGTGCCAGACGCCGAACCGACCGAGCACCTGCCGCTCGAGGGCGTCCGCGTGGCCGATTTCTCCCGGGTCCTCGCGGGGCCGCTCGCGACGATGCTCCTCGCCGACCTCGGTGCGGACGTGATCAAGGTCGAGCGGCCCGGCTCGGGCGACGACACCCGAGGCTGGGGTCCGCCGTTCGTCGGGCGGGACGCCGCGTACTTCCTGGCGCTCAACCGCAACAAGCGCTCGGTCGCGCTGGACCTGCTGACGCCTGAGGGTGCCACGGCGGCTCGCCGGCTCGCGCTCTCGGCCGACGTCGTGGTCGAGAACTTCCGGCCCGGCCTCATGGGCCGATTCGGCCTGGACCACGACACGCTCGCGGCCGAGCGCCCCGACCTGGTCACGTGCTCGCTCGTCGCGTTCGGCGACGAGGGCGAGGCCGCCTCGCGTCCCGGCTACGACATCATCGTCCAGGCGCTCTCGGGCCTCATGAGCTTCACGGGTCAGCCGGGCGGCGAGCCGACGAAAGTCGGCGTCGCGCTCCTCGACGTCGTGTGCGGCCTGTACGCGGCGAACGGGATCCTCGCGGCTCTGCTCGAACGTCACGCGACGGGCCGCGGCCGGCGGATCGTCGTCTCGCTCTACGAGACGAGCCTGGCCGCCATGGTCAACCAGGCCGCGAACTACCTGCTCGGCGGCGTCGTGCCGGGTCCGCTCGGGAACCAGCACCCGAACATCGTGCCGTACCAGCTCTTCGAGGCGGCCGACCGGCCGTTCATCCTGGCCGCCGGCAACGACCGGATGTTCGAGCGGACCTGCGAGGTGCTGGGGCGACCGGACCTGGCCGCCGACGAGCGCTTCGCGACGAACGAGGCTCGCGTCCGCCACCGGGAGGAGCTGCTCCCGCTCCTCGCCGACGCGTTCCACCGGCGGCCGGCCGGCGAGTGGCTCGCCGCCCTCGAGGCCGTGGGCGTCCCGTGCTCGCCGGTCCTGCGGATGGACGAGGTGTTCGCCACACCCGAGGGCGCGCAGATGGTTCAGGAGGTCGACGACCCCGAGCGCGGAGCGCTGCGTCTGGTCGCCGACCCGATCCGCCTCGACGGCGAGCTCCCACGCGTGCGGCGCCCGCCCCCCGGACTCGGCGAGCATACCGAGGAGGTCCTCCGCGAACTGGATCGCTGAGCCAGGCTACGCGAGGAGGTACCGGCGCGAGAGCGGGACCTCGGCCACCGGGTCGGCGGCCAGGATCCGCCCCTCGAGGACCACCCGCCCATCCGAGGGATGCACGGTGATCGGCGGCGCCGCCCGGTTCGCGACGAGCGACGCTCGCGTGATCCCCCGCGTGTCCCGGACGGCCACGAACCGTCGGTGGCTGCCGAGACGCTCGCGGATCCCGGCCTCGAGCGCGGCGCGCGAGACGAACGTCGTCGAGATCGACGCGCCGGCCCGGCCCGTCGCGCCCCAATGCGGCCCCTGGCGCACGGGCTGCGCCCCCTCGACGCTCGCGTTCCCCTGACCGAGCGCCCCCCATGCGAACGCCCCCGCCTTGAGGACGAGCTCCGGCCGCACGCCGAAGCGCTCGGGGCGCCACAGCGCGATGTCGGCCAGACGGCCGGGCGCGAGGCTGCCGACCTCGGTCGCCACGCCGTGCACGATCGCGGGCTCGACGGTCACCTTCGCGAGGTAGCGAAGAACGCGCTCGTTGTCCTCGCGCTCGGCGTCGGGCGTGTCGGGGGATGAAGCCGAGCGCCGCACGACCGGCGCCTCCGGCCAGCCGCCACCCGCCTCGGTCGTGCGCCATCGCTTCATCGCATGCGCGAGCTGGAACGTGCGGCGCACCGTCTCCCCGATGCGGCCCATCCCCTGCGAGTCGCTGTTCACGATCTGGATGGCGCCGAGCTCGTGCAGCGGACCCTCGGCCGCCATCGTCGCCGGATGGACCCGCTCGAGAGCAGCCTCGACGTCCTCCGGCACGGCGGCCGACCCGCCGTGGACGGCCAGGATCATCTCGAGATGCTCCGCGGCCGTCGCCGCGCCGTACGGGATCGTGGGCGTCGTCGACGAGCAGATCACGTTCGGCTCGCGCACGATGCCGATCAGGTCGGGCACGTGGCCGCCGCCCACGCCCTCGACGTGGTAGGCGTGGACGGTGCGGCCGGCGATCGCGGCGACGGTGTCGTCGAGCTCACACGACTCGTTCAGCCCGTCGGTGTGCAGGCACACCGACACGTCGTGCGCATCGGCGATGCCGAGCACCGCGTCCACGACCTCGGGGTACGCGCCCCAATCCTCGTGGATCTTCAGGCCGCACGCGCCGGCATCCAGCACGCGCTCGACCGGCTCGCCGAGGTGGGTCCGCGCGCTCGCCTGCAGACCGAGGTTCACCGGCACGTCCTCGAAGGCCAGGTACGTCCGCTCCATCACGTACGGGGGCTCCTCGAAGCCCGCCGTGATCAGGGTGGTCACGCCGCCCGCGAGCGCCACCGGCACGAGCCTCGGCGTGATGAGGTGCACGTGGCTGTCGATCGCGCCGGCCGTCGCGATCAGGCCGTAGCCGTTCACCGGCCAGGTGTTCGGGCCGATCACGAGCTCGACGCCGTCCGAGGTCGCGGGACTGCCTGCACGGCCCACGTTCACGATCCTGCCCTCTTTGATCCCGACGTTCGTCTTCACCACGCCGAGCAGCGGGTCGATCACCAGCACGCCGGCAAGCACCATGTCGAGCTCGTCGTCGGCGCTCGCGCGATCGAACTGCGTCTGCCTCGACCGCAGGTTCTTCGCATACCCCCACATGGGCTCGTCGCCGGCGTCGAGGTGATCGGCCTCGACCCGGACCCACAGGTCCGTGTCGGCCAGACGCACCCGGTCGCCCGCGGTCGGTCCGTACCGACGGACGTAGTCGGCGCGCGAGAGCCTCACGGGATCGGCACGCCGACGGGCAGCTGCTGCGTGATGCAGTGCGGCCCGCCGCCCCCCTCGTGGATCGTCCATCCCGAGACCGGCACGACCTCGCGCTCGGGGAACGCCGATGCGATCTGCGCGAGCGCCGGATCGTCCTCCTCGGGCCGCCCGACGACCGGCACCACGACGCCGCCGTTCGGGAGGTAGAAGTTCATGTACGAGAGGCCGTTCGGGGGGCCGGGGTCCAGCGTGATGACCTCGAGCGCGCGCCCACGCGCGTCGCGCGCCTCGCGGAGACGGCGGAGGTTCTCGAGGCCGGGCTCGTGGTCGGGATCCTGGGGGTCCGCGGGAGCCAGGAGCATCACGACACCGGGACGGACGTACTGGAGCACGCCGTCGACGTGCCCGTCGGTGTCCCGGTCCGTCGAGTGTCCCTTCCCGAGCCACACGACCTCCGAGACCCCAAGGTAGTCGCGCAGGCCCCGCTCGATCTCCTCGCGGGTCATCCTCGGGTTGCGGTTGGGGTGGAGCAGGCACTGCTCGGTCGTCACGAGCGTTCCCTCTCCGTCCACGAAGAAGGAACCCCCCTCGAGGACCATCGGCGCCTCGTACCGCCGCATCCCCAGGTGCGCCGCGACGTGCCGCGGCACGTCGGCGTCCTTGTCGTACGGGAGGAACTTCTCACCCCAGGAGTTGAAGCGGAAATGAACGAGCGCGACCCCGCCGGAACCGTCGACGAGGAAGATCGGCCCGTTGTCGCGCATCCACGAGTCGTCGATCGGGATCGGCAGGAACTCGACGGCGCCGCTCAGGAGCGCGCGCGCCGCGCCGACCTGCGACGGGTCCGTCACCATGACGACCGACTCGAACGCGGCGATGGCGTTGGCGACCTCCGCATAGTCCCTGCACGCCTGCCCGTACCGGTCGCCCCACAGATCCGCGCGCATCGGCCACTCCATGAACGTGGCCGCGTGCGGCTCCCACTCGGCCGGCATCCGAAGACCGTCTTCCCTGGGCGTGCTCATCGCTCGGTCGCCTCTCCCGCGTAGGCGACGAGGCCGACATGCAGCGTCTCGCCCGGTCCCCAGCGGACCGACGACCCCGCGGGCACGTCGAGACGGAAGCCGTGCGCGAGTTCGCGGTCGAACGCCAGCCGGGCGTTCGCTCGCCAGAACGGATAGTGGGACGAGACGCGGACCGGACGATCCGACGTGTTCGTGACGGAGAGCGAGCGGCGCTCGCGCCCCGGGGAGAGCGCCACGTCGACCTCGGACGGGATCACGGCTCCGGGCCCCGCGCCCGAGGGCTCGCCGAGCGGGTCGCGGAGCACCACGAGCCTGGACCCGTCCTCGAGCAGCACCTCCAGACGGACCTCGGTCAGGAGGTCGGCAACCCCGTCCATGACCTGCTGGGGCGCGAGCGCAACGCGACCGGCGTCGAGGACCTCGTCGAACGAGCCTCCGCCGCGCGCCGCCATGTGCATCTCGTCGCAGATCAGCGCGACGGCCTCGGGAGCGTTCAGCCGCTGACCGCGCGCGAGCGTCCGCCGCGCGAGCTCCGCGGCCGTGAACACGCGGAGCCGCTCTTCCTCCGTGGGGCCGAGGTCCATCGCCGTGCCGAACTCTACAGTGGGATCGTGAAGGCGGTGGCGCGCTGGCGCGAGGGCCTGGCCGGCTGGGGCATCCCGGCGGAGATCCTCGCGCATACCGAGGAGTCCCCGTGGTCCTTCTCCCCGGAGGTCATGCGGCGCTGGGTGAAGGCGGCGCGCACCGGCGAGCCGACGATCTCGACCCGTCGGGCACTCGAGGCCATGCCCGAGGGGGGCGTGGTGCTCGACGTCGGCGTCGGAAGCGGGGCGGCGTCCCTCCCGCTCGCGGCGCGCGCGGCCATGATCGTCGGCGTAGACGCCTCGGACGAGCTGCTCGCGCTGTTCCTGGAGGCTGCCGAGGACGCTGGCGTGGCGGCGACGGGGATGAGCGGGCGATGGCCGGATGTCGCGGATGCGGTCCCGGTCGCGGACGTCGCCGTCTGTCAGCACGTCCTGTACAACGTCCAGGAGCTCGAACCCTTCGTGCTCGCGCTCGACGCGCACGCGAGGCGACGGGTCGTCCTGTCGATGACCGACCGACATCCGCTCTCGTGGATGAACGACCTGTGGCTGCGGTTCCACGAGCTCGTCCGTCCCACGGAGCCGACCGCCGATACCGCCGAGGCCGCGCTGTTGGAGCTCGGCCTCCCAGTCCGACGGGACGACGAGACACGTCCGCCGAGAGCGATCGGGTGGGAGGATCGGGCGGAGGTGATCGCCCGCGTGCGGCGACAGCTGTGCCTGACCCCGGAGCGGGACGCGGACGTCGAGGACGCGCTCGGGGACCGTCTCGTCGAGCGGGACGGGCTCTGGTACGTCGAGCCGAGCGAGCACCCCATCACGACGCTCTGGTGGGACACGGCGGGCTGACGCTCAGCGGACGCGACGGGCGACGTAGTCGCGGACGACGAAGGCCCCGAGCTCGCGATCGTCCATCAGGAACACCCGCCCTGCGGTGAGCTCGGCCAGGCGCTCCATGAACCGGATGAGCCCGGGCGTCTCCTCCAGCATGAAGATGTTCAGCGTCACGCCGGCCTTCGCCAGGCGCATCGCCTCGGCCAGCGTGAGCTCGATCGTCCGGGAGACGGGCGGCCATGAGAAGAACGACTGTTCGCCCTCCAGGTGCGCGGTCGGTTCACCGTCCGTGACCATGATCACCTGTCGCGACGAGCGAGGGTGCTCGGCGAGCAGGCGGCCGGCGAGGTTGAACGCGTGGTGCATGTTCGTCCCGTACACGCGCTCGAACCCGGGGGCGGCCAGGTCGCGGGGCTCCATCCGGCGCGCGTAGTCGCTGAAGCCGACCAGGTACAGCGTGTCGTGCGGGTACCGACCCTCGATGAGCGCGTGGAGCGCGAGCGCCATCTTCTTCGCGTGCACGAAGTGACCCCGGAGCGGCATCGAGAACGAGAGGTCGAGCAGGAGCGCGGTCGCGGTCTCGGTCCGCTGCTCGGCCTCCACGAGCTCGAAGTCGTCCGGCTCGAGGCGCAGCGACCCGGTGTCCGCCGTCCACCCCTCGCCCCCCTGCCGGACGATCGCGTTGTAGATCGAACGCTGGACGGCGATCTGCCCAGCGTCGCCGAACCGCCACGGCCGCGTCGCCCCGGTGGGCTCGGCCTGACCGCCGGCGTCGCGCGCCTCGTGCGTCCCCTCGCGGTCGCGGCGCAGGCGCTCGAACACCTTCACGAGCGCGCGCTCGCCGAGCTTGCGCGCTCCCTTCGGCGTGATCTCGAGCCTGCCGTCCCGGCGCGTGAGCAGGCCGGCCTCCTCGAGTGCGCGCTCGATGCGCTTCAGGCGGCGGACGTCGTGGACGGCCTCCTCGCCGAGCGTTCGACGCACGGCGTCCTCGTCCACATCCTCGATCGCCGCGCCGGGGTACTCCTGCCGGGCGGAGCGGTCGAGCTCCTCGTAGTCGTGGAGGCGCTCCATCGCGTCGACCGTGGCCGAGAGCGGCATCGCGCCCTCCCCCTCGCCCGGCACGCCGGGCTCGTCCCACCCCATGTCGGGGAACATCGAGGCGAGGTTCGCGCTTAGGCGGTCGACCTCGAAGGCCAGGTCCATGTCCTGCATCACCTGCTCCGCGAGCCCCTGGAGCTCGGCCCGCTGCTCCGGCGTGAGCGAGGCCATCAGCCGCGACATCGCGGCCATCCGGCGCGCCATGCTCTCGAGCAGTTCCTCGAGGGTTCTCGGCTGGTCGGGGAACAGGTCGCCGTAGCGCTGCATGAACCCCTCGAAATCGTAGGGCTCGCCGCGATCGCGCCTCTCGATCATGTCGTTCAGCTCGGCGAGCATGTCGCGAAACCGCGCGAGCTCCTGCGGTGAGACGTTCCGCAGCCCCTCCGCCATGTTGCGGAAGTACGAGCCCATCACCTGCTCGCGCAGGTGCTGCATCAACTCGTCGAACATCCGCTGCGCCCGGGGGTCCGCGAATCGGTAGTCCTGGAGCTCGCGGATCTTGCCGGGCGCGTCCGGCGGCAGCGCGTCCAGGAACGCCTCTCGCATCCGCGCGTCCTCCTCCGCGCGGAACGCCAGGGCCGAGCGCTCGCGCTCGAGGATGTCCTCCAGCCGCTCGCGGACCTCCTCGAGCGGTCCCGAGAGGTTCAGCACCTCCTGCTCACGCTCCCGCGCCGCCCTCAGGCGCGTACGCAGAGCGTCGAGACCGGAGAACCGTCCGTGCATCCCCCGCCGGAGCAGTCGGTCGATCGCGTCGCGGGCGTCGACGCCCGAGAGTACGTCGTCCGAGAGCTCCTCGAGCAGCTCGGCCGGAGGCAGGTCCGGGCCGAACGGGTCCTGCGAGTCGTCCCAGCGCGAGTACCGGATCCGCATGTCGAACCAGGGTACGCCGGGTCGCGGGGAAGGAGGACCTCACCCCTCGACGTCCGGCCGGGGTCCCGACGCGCTGCGCAGGACCCGGCCGAGCGCCTCCGCGGCCCGTCTCGCGGTGCTCGGGTCGAACGAGCGCGCCCGCCCGGCGATCTCGTCCGGAAGATCCTCGAGACGCACGACACGCGTCCCGCGGATCGTCCTCGACGAGCCCGCCGTCGCCCGCGTCAGGCAGAGGACGGGCTCCACGTCGTGGAACGCGGAGGCCTCGAGCAGCCGACCGTGGAGGCGCCGCGCCCCGCGGAGGACCTCGCGGAAGCCGGTCAACTCAGTGGGCCCGATGCGCAGGCCATCGCCGCTCGGCTCCGCGAAGCCATCGAGCCCGACGATCGCGACGGCGAACGCACCGGTGGTGCCGAGCACCGCGTAGTCGACGTCGTCGTCGTCGAGGCGCACCGACCAGAACGACCAGGGGTCGAGCTTGCCGAGCGCCGACCGGAGCAGGCGGTGGTCCTCCTCCGTCGGAGCCGGTCGCGGCGAGCGCCGGAACAGCGGCACGGGACGTTCCTACCCGATGCCGAGCCCGGTCATCAAGGCTCGGGACGTGAGGCCGAAGCAGATGAACGACACCCACGCGAACGGGACCCAGGCCCGGACCGGCCGGTCGATGCCGATCAGCCTCGCGTTCCCGGCCCGCGCGACGAGGTGGGCGAAGACGAACAGCAGGATCGGCAGCAGCCCGTACACGTAGTGGAGGACGTCGCCGAGTGTCCCGGGGGTCATCATCCGCCGTCCCATGAGCAGCAGGACGATGCCGAGGACGGCCTGCGCGCCGGCGACCACCTGCGCGACCGTGAGCCACAGCCAGTATCGCTCGCCCGGGCCGCGCCGCGCGATCCACGCGCCGAGACCCCACAGCCAGCCGAGCGCGAACACGGCGACCACGGCGAAGCCGACGACCTGGTGGATCGCGGACACGGCCGAATCCTACGGCCTGGCGAGCCGTGCGAAGCCGTGGCAGGATGACCTCCATGCGCTGCAGGGCGGTGGCCCTCCTCCTGCTCCTGTCGGCCTGCGGACCCGCGCCTCGCGCCGAACCCCTCTCAGCTCGGGCCCCTGAGGGCGTCCCCGACCGCTCCCCGAGCGTCCTCGTGATCGTCACGGACGACCAACGCTGGGACACGTTGAACGTCATGCCGACGGTGCGAGCGCGCATCGCCCGTCACGGCGTCCGCCTCACCCGTGCCTACGTGACGAACCCCAGCTGCTGTCCCAGCAGAGCATCCATGCTGACAGGCGACTACTCGCACACGACGGGGGTGTGGCAGAACAGCGGTGAGCACGGTGGCTTCACCGCGTTCGACGACGACTCCACCCTGGCCACGTGGCTCGAGGACGCGGGATACCGGACGGGACTCTTCGGGAAGTACATGAACGGCTACTCACCGAGGGCGGGATACGTCCCTCCGGGGTGGGAGACGTGGTTCGCGATCGGTGAGGGCTTCTTCTACGACTACGTCGCTCTCGACGTGCAGGAGGGCAGCGGCCGCACCGTGACGTTCGGCGACCGGCCCTCGGACTACTCGACGCGCGTCCTCACACGTCGTGCTCGATCGTTCATCTCCTCGACCCCACCGGACACCCCGTTCTTCGCGATCGTCGCGTACCAGGCGCCACACGCTCCCGCCACGCCGGATCCGCGCGACGTGACGGCGTTCCAGGACCTGCAGCCCCATCGCCCTCCGAGCTTCGATGAGCGGAACGTCGCGGACAAACCCCCGTACATCCGGAGCTTGCGCCGCCTCTCTCGGGCCCGCGAGCGCGCCGTGGACGACTTCCGCCGCGATCAGCTGCAGTCGTTGCTCGCGGTCGACCGCGGCGTCGGCCGACTGCTCTCCACGCTCCGTCACGTCGGACGGCTCCACGACACGATGGTGATCTTCACCTCGGACCACGGCATCCAGTGGGGGGAGCATCGATGGGTCGCCAAGGGCGTCCCGTACGAGGAATCGATCCGTGTGCCCCTCGTCGTTCGCTTCGATGCGCTCGTTGCCGAGCGCAACGTTCGCACCGCCAGTCCCGTGCTCGGCATCGACCTGGCGCCGACCGTCGCCGAGATCGCAGGCATCCCCGCCCCGCCGGTCGACGGGGCGACGTTCGCGTCACTCCTGGTGGATCCGACGGCCACGCTCCGCGAGAGCTTCATCGTCGAGCATCGGGCGACCGGCGAGCGGCGCCACCCCACGTTCTGCGCCGTCCGCATGGGCCCGTGGTCGTTCGTCCGGTACTACAGGGACGGCGTCCTCACCGACATCGAGCTCTACGATCTCGCGAGCGACCCCTTCCAGCTGCGGAACCGGGCTGACTCCCCCTCGTACGCCGCGATCCAGGCGATGCTGGAAGCCGAGGCCGATGCGCTCTGCGTGGTCCCGCCCGTGTAGGTTGCTGCGCTAGACGCCGCCCGCGCCCTCGTACCGGGAAGCGCCCGGACGCCCGACGACCTGCTTGTTCAGCCGGCGCGACAGGTGGGAGCCCTCGAGCGCGAACTCGAGGGCGCTCGCGGCGACCCCGGGGCTCTCCTCCTCCACACCGAGGCGCTCGAGGAGCTTCGCGAGCCCGGGCAACTCGCCGATCCGCGCGAGCAGATCCGACGCCGGCGTGAGGTCCGAGGTCTCGACGGCGAAGCCCTCGTCCGCGAACCGAGACAGCAGCGGGCCGAAGTCGTAGCCGGAGAGACGTCGACGGAACACCTCGAGCTCGGCGGTCTTCAGCGCACGAGCGAGGATCTCCTCCTCGCGCCCCTCCTCGATCGTGTCGAACTCGACGCGGCCGAGGCTCGACTCGAGGACGGCGGGCAGGTCGCAGATCCTCGGGACGGCCTCCGGCTCCCCCGTCCTCGCGGCGCGGCGCACGGCCGCCGCTTGGAGCACCTCGAGGTTCCCGATCGAGTACCGGACGCTCACGCCGCTGCGGTGGTTCACGTGGGGCGAGCGCCGCAGCTCGGCGGTGAGCGCCGCGAGGATCTCCTTCATGTACACGGGGACGCGCAGCGGGACCGCGGCGGCAGACGAGCGCGCCTCCTGGTCCATGATCCGGATCTCCTCGCCGATCGTCTCCGGGTAGTGCGTGCGGACCTGCGTGCCGAACCGATCCTTCAGCGGGCTGACGATCCGGCCCCGGTGCGTGTAGTCGTCGGGGTTGGCGGTCGCGACGAGCAGCAGATCCAGCGGCAGCCGGACGCGGTACCCGCGGATCTGCACGTCGCGCTCCTCGAGGATGTTGAACAGGGCGACCTGGATGCGCTCGGGCAGGTCGGGGAGCTCGTTGA
>DAIUEM010000028.1:0-12979 GCA_036845105.1 Actinomycetota bacterium
ACATCGGCTCCTCGGCGAGCAGCCCGAGGACCACCACCTCGACCTTCGACACGCGCACGATGCCCCCCTCGAGAGCTAGTGTGACCTGGACTACCAGCTACCGTAGCTCGGTTCGTTCACGCGGGCAATACGTCGCCCGGGGACCAGCTCCCTCGCAATGGAGGGCAGCTCTCCGGGCGTACGCTTGACGCGGGAGGCGCGAGGTCACGAGCGACGTCCGGAACCCGAGTGTCGAGCGCGCGCGGGAGCCGTCCTACCGAGCCCTGCACCACAGCGGCGAGCTGCGGGAGCGCGCGCGCCGAGGGCTGCGGCTCCTCCAGCGCCCGTGCCGGGTCTGCCCGCGACGGTGTCGCGTGGACCGGATGGCGGACGAGCGGTCCGTCTGCCACGTAGGTCGCCGCGCGATCGTCGCCTCGGCGTTCGCGCACCACGGCGAGGAGGACCCTCTCCGAGGCCGGAAGGGGAGCGGGACGATCTTCCTCGCCGGCTGCAACCTACGGTGCGTCTTCTGCCAGAACTTCGACGTCTCGTGGCAGGTCCGGGGCGCGGAGGTCTCGGCGGAGACGCTCGCGCACGTGATGCTCGAGCTCCAGGCTCTGGGCTGTCCCAACGTGAACTGGGTGACGCCCGAGCACGTCGTCCCACAGCTCCTCGAGGCGCTCGCGCTCGCGGCGGAGGACGGCCTGCGCGTGCCGATCGTGTACAACACGAGCTCGTACGACTCGGCGGAGAGCCTCGCGCTGCTCGACGGCATCGTGGACGTCTACATGCCGGACCTGAAGGTGTGGACGGCCGAGCGCGCCCGGCGCTACCTGCGCCGCCCCGACTACCCCGAGGTCGCGCGCCGCTCGATCCTGGAGATGCATCGGCAGGTCGGGCCACTCGAGCTGGACGATCACGGCCTGGCCCTCCGCGGCGTCCTCCTGCGGCACCTGGTGGTGCCGGGGCTCCTCGACGAGACCGAGGCGATCCTCCGGTGGGTCGGCCGAGAGCTCGGTCCCGACACGTACCTGAACCTCATGGGGCAGTACCGGCCGGAGGGGCTCGTTCGCGGGGGCGACTACCCGGAGATCGCCCGGCGGCCTCGATCGGACGAGCTCGAGCGCGCGGTCGAGCTCGCGTGGGAGCTCGGGCTGCGTCGCCTCGACGCGGGGAGCCTCGCGATGCTGCGCCCGTTGCGACGACCCTCGGGCGCCTGACGGCCGCCTGCCGGCGACGGCCGCTATCCTCGGTGCGGAGGCGTCCGGGCGCCTGGTGGGCCCCCTGGTCTTCAAAACCGGTGTGCGGGCGAGAGCTCGCAGGCGGGTTCGATTCCCGTCCGCCTCCGCTGAGGGAACATCGGTCGAACCTCGCGATCAGCGCTGCCCGTCGAACGACGCGAGGCGGAGGCCTTCAGGGTTCGAGATCTCGGGGTGGGCGGTCAGGCAGGAACGACCGCGATCGCGTCCATCTCGACGAGGAGGTCGGGACGGGCGAGACCCTTGACGACGGCGGCTGTGATGACCGGAGGATCGGGTCGGTCGCCCCACACTCGCTGGAAGGCCGCGTAGCCCGAAGCGAAGTCCTGGCCCTCGACGACGAGGACGTTCCACTTCACGACGTGCTCCGGGCCGGCACCGGCGGCCGTCAGGGCCGTGCGCAGGTTGCGCAGGACCTGCTCGGTCTGGGCGGCGATATCGCCGATGCCGACGATGTTCCCCTCGGCATCGACCGCGTCCTGGCCGCCGATGTAGATCGTCCGGACGCTCCCGGAGACCACCGCCACGTTGCTGAACGCCGGGTTCCGGGGGAGGCCATCGGGGTTGAGGAACTCCACGCGACCATCCATCGACGACGAGGCTCCCGTCATCACGAGTCACTCTCCTTCCTGCGGCGGCGTTGCGCCGTCCCCGCGTTCTTCCCCTTCGGTCCAAAGCGCCTCGGCCCCTCCCCGCTCGTCGACCTCGAACTCGCCGTACCTGATGTCGCCGGCGCGGCGGTACCGGTCGATGACCACGCCGGTGGAAGAGGTCGTGCTGTCGATGAGCTCGAGGCCGGCGGGGATCGTCCCTCTCTCGAAGAGCCGCTTGCCGCTGCCGAGCAGGACCGGGAAGGTCCAGAGGCGGTACCCGTCGATCAGGTCGTGCCCGATCAGGGTCTGCAGGAGCCCGCCGCTGCCGTGGACCTGGATCTCGCCGCTCCGCGCGTCCTTGAGCGCGGTCACGGCCGTCGGCACGTCGCCTTCCAGCAGGGACGAGTTGTTCCACTCCACCGTCTTCAGCGTGGTGGAGGCCACGTACTTGGGGACACGATTCAACACCGCGCCGACCGGATCGTCTCCGGGGACGTGCGGCCAATGCGCCGCGAAGATCTCGTAGGTCGTCCGCCCGAGGAGGAGCGCATCGGCCTTCGCGGTCCACTCCGTGATGATCTTCCCCATGGCGTCGTCCCAGTAGCCGACGGACCAGCCTCCGTGAGCGAACCCGCCGCTGGGGTCCTCATCAGGACCACCGGGGGCCTGCATGACGCCGTCGAGCGTCAGGAACGTTCCCACAACGAGCGTAGCCATCGTCCTTCTCCCTTCTCGTTCCTCGTTCGGGCGCGGGACCGTGGCTGTTCTTTCGACGGCGGCACAGGGGCAAGATCATCGGTCGACGAGCGACCCTCCAGCATCTCGCGCTGCCCTGACGGCGCTGAACTCACCGGTCTCGAACAGTCTGGCGAGTGCCGGATTGTCGATCTCGGCCGCGAGCGAGCGGGCGACCGATGCTGCGCCGGGCTCACCGAGGCGGGATCGGTACACGGCTGCCCTCAGGACCAGCTCCCGGATCCCCCGACGCGCAGCGGTCGCCTCGAGCTGGTCGATCCAGCGCGCGGCGGACCCCGTACCATGCTCGACCCCGACCGAGCAGAGGGCGTCGAGCGCGTACGCCTCGATCCAAAGGTACGTATCGGGTAGGCGACGGCACAGTCGAGGAGCCTCCACGAGGAGTTCGAGGGCGCGCGGGACGTCGCCCCGGGCGGCCGCCACGAGTCCGAGCCCCCGCAAGGAGATGCCCTCCCAGCACGGGTCGCCGACCTGGCAGCCGAGGGCGAACGCGTGCTCGAAGCGTGCCTCCGCCGAAGCAACGTCACCGTGAAGCAGGTCGATCTCACCTCGGAACGACTCCGGCCAGGGCACGAACGCGGTCATGCCGCGTGCCTCGACCTCCTCGATGGCCTGGTCCAGGAGGCGGAGCGCGTCTTCCATCTCGCCGCGCAGCAGGTGGTAGCGGCCGAGCAGGGTAAGAGCCTGCCCCAAGGGTTGGCCGCTTCCCAGCTTGCTCGCGCGTTCGACGGCGGAGCGCAGAAGTTGGCCGGCCGAAGGGTAGTCCGCCACATCGTGCCGGCAGGCACCGCGGATCAGCTCCAACCACGCCAGCTCCTCGTCGTTGCCGACAGCGTGTTCGGACGCCTGGGTGACGGACTCCTCCGCCCGCTCGTACTGTGCACGGAGGAACTGGACCCAGCTGATCTCGCGCCATCCCGTCGCCGCGACGCTGCGGCTTCCGGTCTCCTCCGCGAGCGTGGTGCCTTCGTGCAACGCGGCGGCACCTTCCTCGTCCGTGCCGCGAGCGGAGTGCACGAGGGCCCCGCCCAGCGATACCAGCGCTCTGGCGAGGAGCGTGCGTTCGTCAAGGTCCCGAGCGGCCGCCACGGCGCCCCGCATGCGGTGCAGCCCGGCATCGACGGCGCCCGCGGCGAGCGCCGCTTCACCCGCCTCGACCTGCGCCAGCACCTCCGCCCGCCCAGAGACGTGACCCGCGGTGCTCACCTCAGGCGCGACGGCCGCCGTGCGAAGCGCAGGCGTTGGCTCGACGCCCAGCTCGCGCCTGAAGAGCTCCGTGCACACCTCCACGTGACGCGACGCGGCATCTGGGTCGCCGGCCGCCCGCAGGCAGCGAACGACGAGGACGTGGGCGTTCTCGTCGTAGGGATTGAGCCGAACGAGCTCCGAGGCATGACGCGTCGCGGGAACGGCCTCGCCGCGGGCGAGCAGGGCGAGCGCTGCCTGATGAAGGACCGCGCTCGTCATGCCCGCGACATGACGACGCTCGTTCTCGAGCCAGATCTCGAAGCCCGGACTGGTGCGGAAGACCAGCCCGTCCAGCAACTCATGACCGAGTCCGGGAAGCGCGATGGCCTCGATCCAGGAGCTCCTCGCGAGCACTTCAACATCGACGAGGGTCCCCGGCGGCAGGGTCAGATGCAGCGGATCCCCACCGAGCTCGGCATGGTCGCCCAGCTGACGGCGCAACGCCGAGAGGGTCCAGCGAAGCGCTCCCATGGGGTCGTCGGCTTCTGGGAAGAGCAGACTCGCCACCCGGTCCCGTGATGGTGGGACCTGGCCGCGAACGAGGTACGCGAGCAGACCCCAGGCCTTGTGGCCACGCTGGGGTTGCAGGTCGATGCCGCCCCGTTCCATCCTGGGCGGTCCCAAGAGGTGGATGCTCAGCCCCACGCCGCACATCCCGCCGTCACACGCGCCGTCACACGCGCCACTGTGACCCTCTCGTCCAAGCAGTTCAACCGGAGGGAGGGTCGGATGCGGAGGCATGCGACACGACGATGACCACCGGAGCCGCGCATCGGCCGGATCGAGCTCGGGGAGTTCTGCCACAGACGTGGAAGCCCTTCGCCGCGTGAGTGTCCTCGGAACACCCGAACGACTTCGTGGCGATGAACACTTGGTCCACTGTCGTCCGTCGAGCAGTCGAGCGCCGCCGCGGGAGGGAACGGTAGCGAGAGGGCGCCGCCGTAACCACACCGCGACGCCCGCGAGGAGGTGTTAGGCATGAACGCCGCGAGCGTGATGACGACCGGACCGACGCGCATCAAGATCGCAGTAGCGGCACTGGCGCTGTCGCTCGCCGTCAGCGTCTCGCCGGCCTCGGCGACCCCGACCGAGCCGTGCTCGCTGGGGGATGCGCGCGAGCAGTTCGAGACCTTCCCGCTGACGTTCGAGGGGATACCGCCGTGCCAGTTCCGGCTGTTCTTCGACGGACAGACTTCACGTTCGCCGAGGACGACTACTTCCTGGGCGGTGCAGTCCGTCGCGAGAGCTACGACGTGTCGCTGGAGGGCAGCCGGGACGCGGCGATCGCGCGACTCGAAGCGGAGACCCACCGGACCTGGATCGCCAAGGTGACCGCCAGCGGGATCGGCGAGCTGGTCGAGCAGCCGCTGACGCGGACGGCTCTGAAGAGCGGGGAGAACGACCAGTTCGGAACTTACGTCTGGGTGCAGTGGGGGTTCATCACCCGGTTGCCGCCGGGTGAGTACCTCAGCGTGACCGAGTTCACCTCCCCGACCCGCGGTCACCGGATCTGGACCGTCCACCTCATCATCACGGAGGAGGTCTCGTGAACATCGTGTCTGCGAGGCGCACGCCACCGGCCGACCGGTGGACCTCTCGGGTCTGAGGAAGTGTCGAGATCGCTCACGGGCGTCAGCCGAGTCCGTGAGCGGCCAGACGAGAAGGGAGGATCTAGGAGTTCAGGGCGCAACCAGCCATCCTCGCTGGGCTCAGCGCGAGCTCGCGCCGGGGCGCAGCGATCGAAGGAGAGAGGAGAACACGATGAAGCGCTTCATCATGGCGGCCTTGCTGGGAGCTGGTGCGCTCTCGGTGTCCGTCCCCGCAGCGGCGCATACGCAAACGGTCACCCCGCCGGGCCAGGACCCGGTCGTGGACGGGCCGATCGCCCGACCGTGGGTGCAGGGCCACTGCCACGCAGCGGCCCCGGCGGTCTCGGCCGAAGCATCAGACGGAGTGGTGATCTTCTCGCCGCAAGAGGCGCTCCCCTGCTCTGACGCGATCACCAACCCCGGCGGTCAGGTCACCGGTCCCTGAGGTCGGGAACCAGCCGGACGGCGCCCCGATGCTGGCTCGAGCCCGACTCGGGCCAGCATCAGGCGCTTCGTGATCTGAGACGTGATCTCGATGGCGAACGGGAGCTGCGCTGCCCCCGTCCGCCCGCGTCAGCGGAGCCAGCAGAGGGCAGGACCCAGGGGCGCTGCCAGACCGCTCAGAGGATGCACGCCCGGAGCGGCGCCCGAGGATGCGCGGATCGGTCACGTTCGGCCTCGCGGTCGTGATCGTGAGCGTCACGCTGATGGCTGGCGCGGCAGGGGCGGTGGGCTTCTCCGGATGGGCTGAGGCCCAGAAGCTCGACGAGAGCTCTTGTTCGGGCGCGCGCCTGGCCCGGTGGGCATGTCCGACATCTACATCGCCACCCGCGACAGACTCGCGGGGATCGGACGGCTGAACGCGGACCGAGCACATCGTCAGTGAAGACGGGCCCACCGGGGCCCGTCCTCACGCTATTCCCTCAGCCGATCGGCTCGCCGCTTGCGCCGCGAACCGAGATGGAGATGGGCCGTGCGGACCCGATACGCTCCGCAGCTTGTCCCGTGGCAGCCGTCGAAGCCTCAGATCAGCCCGAATCACCTCCAGGCGAGGTCCGTGTGCGGAGGGCATGACGCCGTACTCCACCCGGTTGGGGAAGACGGCTCTGAGGGCCTCGGCCTTGTCGCTCAGGTCGTCACGGACCCGAGGCGGGTGAACCCGGCGAATCGGCCGATGGTGAGAACGGTTCCGCCGTCTCCAAGCGTGGCCGCCTTGCGCCGCAGCTGCTCGAGCGCTCTTTCGCTCGGCTGGCCATAGCATTCGATCGAGGTGAGCCTGAGCAGGTGCGCCAGCTTGCGGAACTCCTGGCTGCCGATGTCCATGTGGAGCTCCAGCGATGCCGGATCGGGATGGACGGCGACCACGGTCATCTTCCCCGCGTCCTCGTCGATGTAGAACCCGTACGCGATCAGCTGAGGTTCGCGGGCCTCGATGAGATCCACGAGCCGTCGGACCCCCGCCTTGAGTTCTTCGAGCGAGCCCTCGTGGACTTCGGAATGATCGATGTACAGGATGGGCTCTGAGGCGCTGTCCGTTCCGTGGCCGGCCATGTGACTTCCTCCTCGTGAGGGGGACCGGTATCGACCTCCGCGGGACTATGAGCATCGCACGCATGATGATGAGGCGGGCCCCGCGAGGATCGATGGTGAGCGGTGGAGCGCACGACTGCCAGAAGCAAGCCGATCGGACTTCCTCGCCGTAGCGGCGGCCCACACGCGCGAGGCCTCGGGATGGTCCTGCTGCGCCGCGAACCGAGATGGAGACGGACGTGCGGACCCGATACGCTCCTCAGCTTGGCCCCTGGCAGCTCGACTCCGTGATCGGCGAGGCGTCGTGACGGACGTGACGACCGGACCGCGCTCCCGGATGGCCGCGGCGTTGGCGGCTGGCGGGTGCGTCGCCCCCGAGGCCGAGGCCGACGCGCTCCTCGAGGCCGCGAGCGACGGTGGCGGGTCGATCGAGGACCTCGTCGCCCGACGGCTCGCCGGCGAGCCGCTCGCCTGGATCACCGGGTCGGTGCGCTTCTGCGGCCTTCGGATCCGCGTCGATCCCGGGGTCTTCGTGCCGAGACCCCACACGCAGGCGATGGCGTGGCGAGCGGCCGAGCTCCTGCCGGACGCCGGCGTGGCGGTCGACCTGTGCACGGGCAGCGGCGCGGTGGCCGCGGTGATGGGCTCGGCGCGGCCGAACGCGACCGTGCTGGCCACCGACGTGGATCCGGTGGCCGTCGCATGCGCCCGGCGCAACGGCGTCCGGGCGTTCCTCGGCGACATGGACGAGCCGCTGCCGTCGTCGCTGCGCGGTCACGTCGACGTCGTGACCGCCGTCGTCCCCTATGTGCCGACCGAGGAGCTCCATCTCCTGCCGAGGGACGTCATCGCGAACGAACCCCGTCGCGCGCTCGACGGCGGGCGGGGCGGCACCGCCGTGCTGATGCGAGCCGCGAACGTCGCGGCGCGCTGGCTCGGCCCGGGCGGCGCCGTGGTCCTCGAGCTCGGAGGCGATCAGGCGAGCGTGATGCGGACCACCCTCGCCGGTCTGGGCCTGTCCGAGATCCGGATGATCCGCGACCTCGACGGACAGGACCGGGCGATCGAGGCGCGCCGCCCCGGTCGGTAGCGCCGACGCCCGACGGCCGCGGCTACCGCTCCTCGAGCGGATCGAGGACGGGCTTCACGTCCAGGATCGGGGTCCCGTCGAGCGCTTCCAGCTCGTCCACGAGGATCCGCAGGCCGTCGATCTCGAGGACCTGCACGCGGTGCAGCCCGATCGGGTTCGGCCGGTCGGGCGAGCGGGTGCTGAACACCCCGACCACGGGCCGGTCGGGATCGTCCCGCGGCCGTGTGCTGAGCACGTCGCGGTCCGCCCGGTCGAGCCAGGTGAGCACGACGAGCCGGTCACCGACGCGCAGGTCGCGGATCGCCTCCGCGAAGCGCGGCTCGATCACGAGCCACGCTGGCGGAGCTCCCTCGTCGCCCTGTCTCGGCGCGTCCGCCCGATTGCGCAGCGGCGATGCGACGTGCCCGATCGGGACGACCTCGTAGCGGATCTCGCTCACGGCACGAAGCGTAGGCCCCGATGCCACTACTCGGCCGCGAACGGCTGCGGCCCCGGTCCGGTAGCGACCTTCCACAGGCACCCGTCCGGATCGGCGAAGTAGCCGCCGTACCCGCCCCAGGGCGGCGCCTCGGCCGGCTTCGCGATCGTGCCGCCCGCGCGTTCGGCCTCGGCGAGGATCGCGTCGACGCGCTCGTTGGAGGACACGACGTACGAGAAGGTGACGCCCCCGAAGCCGCTCCCGTCCGCCTCGGCGTCAGCGTCCTGAGCGAGGACGTGCCGCGGCAGGAGGCCGAAGACCGAGGAGCCACCGTTGACGCTGAAGGCCACCCACTCCCCCTGCTCCTGGTGGATCGGCCAGCCAAGGCCGTCGGCGTAGAAGCGCTTGGACCGTTCCACGTCATCCACGCCGAGCGAGATGCCGCTCACGTGCGCGTTCATCGTTCCTCCCTTCGAGTCACGTCGGCCCCATGCCGATCGTCACTACCATGACGGACCCGCTCGGAAGGACGTGACCGGTGGACGAACGTGCGTGGCTGGCGGAGCGCTTCGAGCAGAACCGGACGCAGCTCCGGGCCGTGGCCTATCGGATGCTCGGCTCGGCGAGCGAAGCGGACGACGCGGTCCAGGAGGCGTGGCTCCGCCTCAGCCGCTCGGACGCCCGGGAGGTCGAGAACCTCGGCGGGTGGCTGCGGACGGTGGTCGCGCGGATCTGCCTCGACATGCTGCGCTCGCGCACGTCGCGGCGCGAGGAGCCCTGGGACGCGCACCTGCCCGAGCCGGTCGCGAGCGCCGACTCGGCCGCCGACCCCGAGCACGAGGCGCTCCTGGCCGATTCGGTCGGGCCGGCGCTCCTCGTGGTGCTCGAGACCCTCTCGCCCGCCGAGCGCATCGCGTTCGTCCTGCACGATATGTTCGGCGTGCCGTTCGACGAGATCGCGCCGATCGTGGAGCGCTCGCCCGAGGCGACGCGCAAGCTCGCGAGCCGCGCACGGCGCCGGGTACAGGGTGCGCCCGAGATCGGCGACGTCGACCCGGCGCGGCAGCGGCGGATCGTCGAGGCGTTCCTCGCGGCCTCGCGCGACGGCGACTTCGAGGCGCTCCTCGCGGTGCTCGACCCGGACGTGGTGCTCCGGGCCGACTCGGCCGCCGTCGCGATGGGCGCGACGGCCGAGGTCTGTGGCGCGGCCGCCGTGGCCGAGACCTTCGAGGGACGTGCCCGCGCGGCTCGTCCGGCGCTCGTCGGCGGCGCTCCCGGGCTCGTGTGGATGCAGCGCGGACGCCCGCAGATCGCGTTCCGCTTCGCGTTCGCGGACGAGCGGATCGTCGGGATCGACCTGATCGGCGACCCGGAGCGCCTCGGCGAGGTCGCGCTGCCCGGCCGCTGACGGAGAGCCGAACGGACCCGAGGGGCGGGGGGCGACCGGCCCCTGACGCTCGGCGTGACGGGTGCGCAGAGTGGACGCGGAGAAGCATCCGTGAAGCAGAGCGTGCTCGTCGTCGAGGACGAGACGAAGATCCGTCAGCTCCTCCGCTCTCTGCTCGAGCGCGAGGGGCTCGAGGTCGTCTCGACCTCCTCGGGCGCGGAGGCCATCGCGCTCGCGAGGTCCGCGCATCCCGATCTGGTCCTGCTGGACCTGCGGCTGCCCGACGTGCCGGGCGAGGAGGTCGCCCGCGAGGTCAGGGCGAGCTCGACCGTCCCGATCGTGATGCTCACCGCGAAGGCGGGCGAGGAGCACCGCATCCGAGGGCTCGAGCTCGGCGCGGACGACTACGTGACGAAGCCGTTCAGCCCGCGCGAGCTCGTGCTCCGGGTCCGGGCGGTGCTCCGCCGGGCGGCGACGGGGCCGGTCACCGACGGCCCGGCGTCCTTCGGGGATGGCGAGTTGCTGCTCGACGAGGACCGGCGAGAGGCGACCGTGCGGGGCGAGCCGACCGAGCTCACCCCGACCGAGTGGGCGATCCTCACGGCCCTGTCTCGAGTACCGGGACGGGTGTACTCGCGGTACGAGCTCATCAACCGGGTGCACGGGTACGAGTTCGAGGGCTACGAGCGCACGATGGACTCGCACGTCCGGAACCTTCGGCGGAAGGTCGAGCTCGACCCGCACCACCCACGGATCGTCGAGACGGTCCTCGGCGCGGGCTACCGGCTGGGGTTGAGCCGCGATGCGTAGACCCCGTCTCCGCACGCGTCTCGTGGCGTCGTTCGTGGCGGTCGCGCTCGTCGGCGTCGTCACGCTCGCCGCGCTCGTGATCGCGTTCCTGCCCGGTCAGCTGACGCAGCTCGTCACCGAGCGTCAGGAGCGGGCGGCGAAGCGGGCGGCGGCGGCGCTCGAACGTTCCTACCGAGGCGGATGGACCGAGGACGAGCTGCGCCGCGCCGGCGCGATCGCGGGGGGCTCGGTCACCCCGGTCGGGGACGAGCGGGACGCGTCCCCCTCACCGACCCGCAGCCCCTCGGCGACGCCCTCGGGGCAGGGGCCGCCGGACGGCGACGGCGCCACGGGTGGCCCGGGTGGCGGAGGCGGAGACGGCGGCACGGACGGGGGCAACGGCACGGACGGTGGCGATGGTCAGGGAGGCGGAGGTGGGGGCGGAGGCGACGGCGCGGGTCCGGGCGCGCCGGGTGGCGCGTCACCGAGCCGGACGCCGAAGGGCGAGCCCTCCGCCGGCGCGACGCCGGGCCAGGGGTCGTCCGGCGGAGACGGGCCGATGGCGGCGGGTCCGGAGGATGCCAGCCGCACGGTCGAGGTGCCGATCGTCGTCGACGGCCGAACCGTCGGCACGCTCGAGGTGGTCTTCCCCGCCGACGGCCTCCCCGAGCCCGAGCGCGAGTTCGAGTCGTCGCTGCGGTGGTCGGTCGTCGTCGCCGGCGCGATCGCGATCCTCGTCGCGCTGGCCGTCGCGCTCCTGCTCGCGCGGCGCCTGGACCGGCCGCTCTCGAGGTTGATCGCCGCGGCGCGTCGGCTCGGGACGGGAGACCTGTCGGCGCGCGTCGGCGCCTCGGACGCGCCGGGCGAGGTGGGCGAGCTCTCGGCGACGTTCGACCAGATGGCCGACGCGCTGGCCCGCGAGGACGAGGTCCGCCGAGCGCTCGTCGCCGACGTCACGCACGAGCTCCGGACCCCCGTGACGATCCTGCAGGCGTCGCTCGAGGAGCTCGTGGACGGCACGGTCGAGCCCGAGACCGACCGGCTCAGCTCCCTCCACGACGAGGTGCTGCGGCTCGGCAGGATCCTGCAGGACCTCGAGGCGCTCGCGGCCGCGCAGGCGGCCGGGCTGGAGATGACGACCCATCCGGTCGACCTGGCGGAGGTCGCGGACGAGGCGATCCGCCGGCTGCGCGGCTCGTTCGCCACCGCCGGGATCGAGCCGCATGCGGAGCTCTCCCCCGCCACGGTCCTCGGGGACGAGGACCGCTTGGATCAGATCATCACGAACCTTCTCACGAACGCGCTGAAGTTCACCCCGCCGGGCGGGGAGGTCTCGGTCACGGTCGCCGCGAACGACGGCGACGCCCGTCTGGAGGTCCGCGACACGGGCGCCGGCATCGACGAGGACGAGATCCCCCACGTGTTCGACCGGTTCTGGCGAGGCCGAGCGGGGAGCTCGACGAGCGGGAGCGGCGTGGGGCTGGCGGTGGTCGCGGAGCTCGTGCGGGCTCATCGGGGCCGCGTCGAGGTCTCGAGCGCGCCGGGGAAGGGCGCTACCTTCGAGGTCATCCTGCCCCGAGCCTGAGGCGGTGCGCCGGCTCCGCATCTCGACACGGTCTGCATATCGGCTGCAGCCGCCCTGCACGCCCGCCTGCTCCCATGTCCTCAGGAACGAGGAGGAGGTGCCGAGATGCGGAGATGGAGCAGGTGGCTGGCGGTCGGCGCGTCGGTCGCGCTCATCACGGGTGGCGCGATCGCGATCGCGGCCGCCGGCGAGGGGCCTGGCGGGCCGGCGGAGAACGAGAACGGCCAGATGCTCGGCGACCTGGACCGGGATCGCGACCGGATCCACGTCGACGACGCGACGGTCGGGGTTCCCGTTGGCGACCAGGTCCCCGACCAGGATCGGGACCGGCTGCGGCTGCGCGACGGGAGCTGCCTGGACGAGGCGGCCGAAGGGGTCGGGGACGGCGACCAGACGCAGGCCCGAGATCGCACGCACGCGCACGCGGGCGAGGGCGCCGGGTGCTGCGATCCCCAGCAGAACCAGAACCAGAACCAGGAGCAGAACCAGGCGCAGGAGCAGGAGCAGAACCAGAACCGGAACGGTGACGGCGACTCCGAGTCCGAGCAGGAGCAGGAGCGGAACGGATCGGGACCCCCTGAGGACCCGGGCCACGGAGGCTCGTGACACCCACCCGACGCTTCCGCTTCCTCGAACGCGAGGGGGACTCCCACCCCCTCGCGTTCACGTTCGACGCCGAGCGCCTGACCGGCCCCGAGACGGTGATCCGTACGTTCGGGTGAGCTCCGCGCCCACCCGTGCGAGCTCCTCTCGCGC
>DAIUEM010000029.1:0-12796 GCA_036845105.1 Actinomycetota bacterium
GCTCAGCGCCTGGCGGCCATGGGCTTCCGCCTGCTCGCGACGAAGGGCACAGCGGCCGTGCTCAAGCGCGCCGGCATCCCCGTCGAGCGCGTCCGCAAGGTGAGCGAGTCCTCCGAGAACGTGGCAGAGCTCATCCGACGTGGGAACGTGGACCTGGTGATCAACACGCCATTCGGCCGAGGACCCCGCACCGACGGCTACTACATCCGGACCGCCGCCGCCGCCGCCGGCGTGCCCTGCATCACGACCGTCCCGGGCCTCTACGCCGCCCTCCGAGGCATCGACACCCTGAGAACCACCCCCACGGAGCCGAAGACCCTCCAGGAACACCACGCCGCGGCCAAAGCCACCGCCGCCGCCCAGCAGCAACGGCTGCGCCTGGAACGCAGGACGGGACCCCGGCCGGAGCGGTTCCCATCGGGGAACGCCACGGTGTCCGCGGAGGCCGCCCTCGAGCCCACCCCGGCAACCAGAGGTGAGCTTCCGTGAAGCGCGTCAAGGCGGAGATCCTGAACACCAGGAAGCTCGGCGCCTACCACTCGCTCACGCTGGTCGCTCCCGAGGTGGCCGAGCGCGCGAGGCCCGGCCAGTTCGTCTCGGTCGCGATGCCCGAGGACCGCTCGTTCCTGCTCCGCCGCCACTTCTCGATCCACCAGGCCTCGCGCCGAGGCGGCTGGGCGGGCACGCTCGAGTTCGTCTTCGATCCGCGCGGCGCGGGGACACACTGGCTCGCCGAGGTGAAGGCGCACCAGTTCCTCGACGTCATCGGCCCGCTCGGCAAGGCCTTCGCCTACCCGAACAAGCTCACGAACTGCCTGTTGGTGGGCGAGGGCCACGGCGCCGCGACGATCCTGTTCCTCGCGCAGGAGCTGCGGGCTCGAGGCAAGCGCGTCGACATGCTGCTCGGCGGCACGGACCTTGATCACGTGTTCAAGCCGATCGAGGGCAAGCGGCTGTCGCAGACGATCGCGGTGGCCACCGAGGACGGCACGATGGGGGAGGAGGGCTCGGTCGTCGACCTGCTGCCGGAGATGGTCGCCTCGAGCGGCACGCAGGTCGTCTACGCGGCCGGCCGCCGCTCGACGCTCCGCGGCGTGGCGGAGCTCTGCAACGAGCGGCACCTGCCCTCACAGATGGCCGTCGAGGAGCAGATGGCCTGCGGCATGGGGCAGTGCTACACGTGCGTCGTCCCGGTGATCCGCAAGGACGGGTCCGGATACGACAACCTGCGCGCGTGCACCGACGGCCCGGTGTTCAACCCGGCGCGGATCCTGTGGGACCGGTGGATGGGACAGGAGCCCGAGCTCGTGCCCACGCCTCCCGAGGGCTTCCCGGTGGTGAGGACGTGGCCCGGGTGAAACCGCAGATGGCCGTCGACCTGAACGGCGTGGCGTTCCCGCTGCCCGTGCTCGCCGCGTCCGGCTGCCTCGGGCGCGAGCCGGGGCTCGTGGACCTCCACCGGCTCGGCGGGGTGGTAACTCGCAGCCTCACCCTCGGGCCGACGAAGGGCGCTCCGACCCCGCGGATGGCCGAGACGGCCTCCGGGCTGCTCACGTGGGTCGGCCTGCAGAACCCCGGGGTGGAGGCCTTCCTGGCCGAGGACCTGCCGAGGTTCCAGCGCGCGGCGGTCCCCGTCGTCGCCTCGGTCGCGGGGACCACCCTCGAGGAGTACATCCGTGTGGCGGGCCGGCTCCAGGCCAACCCCGGCATCGTGGCGCTCGAGGTCTATCTGGGCGCGACGGACGAGGAGCGCGGACGTGGGGAGCCGTTCGTGGCGCGCCTGGACCGGATCCACGAGGTGGTCGGCGCCGTCTCGCGCCTGTCGCACCTCCCGGTGTTCGTGAAGCTCCCGGCGCTGAACCCGGACCTGGTCGAGGCGGTCCGCACGTGCGTGCGCGCCGGCGCCCACGGCGTGACGCTCGTCGACGGGCTCCCGGGGCTCGCGGTGAGCGCCGCGCACCTGCGCCCGAAGCTCGCCACCCCCGTCGGGGCGCTCTCGGGGCCGGCGATCAAGCCCGTGGCGCTCGCGGCGGTCTTCCAGGTCGCCCAGGCGCTGCCCGACCTGCCGATCATGGGCGTGGGCGGCATCTCGAGCGGCGGGGACGCGGTGGAGTTCCTGCTCGCCGGGGCCTGGGCGGTGCAGGTGGGCACGGCGATGCTCGTGAACCCCGCCGCCCCGGTCCAGATCGCCCAAGGCATCCTCGCGTACCTGAAGGACAAGGGCGTGGCCTCGCCCGCCGACCTGCGGGGCCGGCTCCGCCTCCGCCTGCCGACGGAGGCCGAGGGCGTCCGGTGATCCCTCGGCCCGGGAACCCGATCGTCGTGGCCCTCGACGTCTCGGACCTCGAACGCGCCGATACCCTGGCACGGACGCTCGAGGGCGAGGTCGGGATGTTCAAGGTCGGGCTCGAGCTGTTCACGGCGTTCGGCGCCCAAGCCGTCGTCCGCCTGCGAGACCGGGGGCCGATCTTCCTGGACCTCAAGCTCCACGACATCCCGAACACCGTCGAGCGAGCCGCGCGCAACTGCGCTCGGATGGGCGTCGCCGTGCTGACGGTCCACGCGCTCGGCGGCGAGCCGATGATCGAGGCCGCGGTCCGGGGCGCGGCGCGGGGAGCCGATGAGGCGGGGCTCGCGCCCCCTACGGTCGCGGCCGTGACCGTGCTCTCGAGCATGGGGGGCGAGTCCCTGGCGTCGCCCGCGTCGCTCGCTTTCGAGGCGATGTCGGCGGGCGCCGGCGGGGCGGTCGTGTCGGGCGACGACGTGTCGACCGTGCGCGAGGTCGTCGGCGAGGACCTCTGTCTGATCGTGCCGGGGATCCGGCCCGCGGGTTCGAACGGCCACGACCAGGTCCGCATCCTCACGCCCGAGGAGGCGGTCGAACGTGGGGGCGACTACCTCGTCATCGGCAGGCCGATCACCGGTTCCGACGATCCCGCGGCGACGGCGCGCGCGATCCTCGCGACGGTGCGATGAGGTTCGGGGCCGAACGAAACCGCAGGTGGGTGCATGGGTCTCGCGTTGCTGCGCCCGAGGACCCCGCACTATACTCGCGTGGCTTCGGACCCCTCACGACGAAGGAGCGACGCATGCCTCTACCCGTCCTGACCGATGAACAGCGCAAGCAGGCGCTCGAGAAGGCCGCCGAGGCGCGCCGCAAGCGGGCCGAGCTGAAGGGCGCGCTGAAGTCGAACAAGCTCACGCTGAAAGACCTGCTGTCCAGGACCGACGACGACACCGTCGGGAAGATGAAGGTGTCCACCGTGCTCGAGTCGCTGCCCGGCGTGGGGAAGGTCCGGGCAACGAAGATCATGGAGAAGCTGGACATCTCCGCCAGCCGCCGCGTGCGCGGTCTCGGTGCGAAGCAGCGCGAGGCGCTGCTCGCCGAGTTCGCGAAGAAGTAACCACGATCGAGCGCCGCGGCAAGGTCTTCGTCATCGCCGGCCCCTCGGGGGTCGGGAAGGGAACCATCGTCCGGGGCGTGCTCGAGCGCCTGCCGCGGCTGCGGACGTCGATCTCGGCCACCACCCGTCCACCCCGTCCGAGCGAACAGGACGGGGTGGACTACGTCTTCGTCTCCGACGAGGAGTTCTCGCGCATGGCGCGCGAGGGCGAGCTGCTGGAGTGGGCCGAGGTGTTCGGCCACCGGTACGGCACGCCGGTCCGGCCGCTGTGGGAGGCCCTCGACCACGGCGACGACGTCGTGCTCGAGATCGACGTGCAGGGCGCTCACCAGGTGCGCGAGAAGATGCCGGCGGCGGTCCTCATCCTGCTCGAGCCGCCGTCGATGCACGAGCTCGAGCGCCGTCTGCGCGAGCGTGGCACCGAGGACGAGCCGCTCCTGGCCGAGCGTCTGGCGACCGCCGCGTGGGAGCTCGAGCAGCGGTCCTGGTTCGACCACATCGTGCTGAACGACGACGTCGACCGGGCGGTCGACCTGCTCGTTGCTATCATCCAGGGGTTCCCCACCCCGACCGAAGGACCGACGCGCCCATGATCGAGCCGAAGATCGACGACCTGCTCGGACAGGTCGACTCCAAGTACACGCTCGTGATCCTCGCCGCCAAGCGCGCGCGAGAGATCAACTCGTACTACAACCAGCTCGGTGAGGGTCGCGCGGAGTTCGTCCCGCCGCTCGTGGAGTCGGGCCTGCGCAACAAGCCGCTGTCGATCGCCCTCGAGGAGATCGGCGAGGGCAAGGTCCTCGCCGACCGCCCCGACGGCGTTGGCCCGAAGTAGCCCCCTCGCGGGACGCCGGGTCCTGCTCGGCGTCACCGGCGGCATCGCCGCCTACAAGGCCTGCTCCCTCACACGTCTGCTGACGACCGCGGGCGCGGCCGTCCAGGTGGTCATGACGCGCTCGGCGACACGGTTCGTCGGGCCCGACACGTTCGCCGCGCTCTCGGGCCGTCCGGTGCGCACCGACCTGTGGGAGGACCCGGGCTCGGTGCTCCACGTGCGGATGGCGCGCGGGTCGGACCTCGCGATCGTCGCGCCGCTCACCGCGAACGTGCTCGCGAAACTCGCGAACGGGATCGCCGACGATCTGCTCACCTCGACGCTGCTCGAGGCGACGTGCCCGCTCGTCCTCGCGCCCGCGATGCATACGGGCATGTGGGAGCATCCCGCGACGCAGGCGAACGCGCGCACGCTGGCCGAGCGCGGAGCGCGGCTCGTCGGCCCCGCCAGCGGTGCGCTCGCGCACGGCGACGAGGGCGTCGGCCGCATGGCCGAGCCCGAGGAGATCCTCGCGGCCGCCGAGGAGGTCGCCGCCCGGGGCCGGGACCTCGCGGGCCGCCGGATCCTCGTCACGGCAGGCCCCACCCACGAGCCGATCGACCCCGTTCGGTTCATCGGGAACCGCTCGAGCGGCAAGATGGGTGTCGCCGTCGCCGCCGAGGCGTTCGCCCGCGGCGCGGACGTGACGCTCGTGCTCGGCCCCGGCACGGTCGAGCCGCCGAAGGGTCCGCGCGTGATCCGCGTGGACACGGCGGAGCAGATGCGCGCGGCGACCCTCGAGGCGGCGAGCGAGGCCGAAGCCGTCGTGATGGCGGCCGCCGTGGCCGACTTCCGTCCCGAGGCGGTGGCCGGATCCAAGATCAAGAAGGACGCCGGCCCGCCCGAGATCCGCCTCGTCCCCACCGTCGACATCCTGGCGGAGCTCGGCGCCTCGAAGGGCGGCCGCGTGCTGGTGGGGTTCGCCGCCGAGACCGAGGAGCTGCAGGCCGGCGCGAGAGCGAAGCTGATCGCGAAGAACGTGGACCTCATCGTGGTGAACGAGGTGGGGCGCCCGGGCACGGGGTTCGGCGCCGAAACGAACCGCGCGGCGATCCTCGGGACCGGCGTCGCCGACGAACCGCTGCGCGACTGGACCAAGGCCGAGCTCGCGACGGCGATCTGCGACCGTATCGCGGCGCTCCTGGGGTCGGGCGGTCGGTGACCGAGGCTATACTCGCGCGGACATGAGCCACTCCTACCGGTTCTCCTCCGAGTCCGTCACCGAGGGCCACCCCGACAAGCTCGCCGACCAGATCTCCGACGCGATCCTCGACGCCATCCTCTCGGTGGACCCGGACGGCCGCGTCGCGTGCGAGACCCTCGTCACGACGGGCATCGTCATGGTCGCCGGAGAGATCACCACCTCGGAGTACGTGGACATCCCCTCGGTCGTCCGCACGACGGTCACCGAGATCGGCTACACGGATGCGAACTTCGGCATCGACGGTCACACGTGCGGCGTCATCACGGCGATCCAGGATCAGTCCGTGGACATCGCGCGAGGCGTCGACGATGCGCTCGAGCACCGCGAGGGGCACTCGCACGACCAGCTCGACACGCTCGGCGCCGGGGACCAGGGGATGATGTTCGGTTTCGCCGTGCGCGAGACCGACGAGCTCATGCCGATCCCGATCGCGATGGCGCACCGGCTGACGAAGCGCCTCGCCGACGTGCGCAAGGCCGGCGTGATCCCGTACCTGCGGCCCGACGGGAAGAGCCAGGTCACCGTCGAGTACCGCAACGGCAAGCCGGTCCGCGTCGACACCGTGCTCATCGCCGCGCAGCACCGTGAGGAGGTCGACGTCGAGACGCTCCTCGCCCCCGACGTGACGGCCGAGGTCATCGACCCGGTCCTGCGGGAGTTCGACCTCGACGCCGAGGGGGTCCGGATCCTCGTGAACCCGGCCGGGCGCTTCGAGATCGGCGGCCCGAAGGCCGACACCGGCCTCACCGGTCGCAAGATCGTCGTCGACACGTATGGGGGCATGGCGCCGCACGGCGGCGGCTGCTTCTCGGGCAAGGACCCGACGAAGGTGGATCGCTCGGCCGCCTACATGGCCAGGTATGTGGCGAAGAACCTCGTCGCGGCCGGCCTGGCGGACAAGCTGCAGATCCAGGTGGCGTACGCGATCGGCACGGCACACCCCGTCTCCCTCGCGGTCGACACGTTCGGCACCGAGCAGGTCGACCCCGCGAAGCTCGTCGACCTGGTCTGGGACGCGTTCGACTTCCGCCCGGCCGCGATCATCCGCGATCTGGATCTGCGCCGGCCGATCTTCGAGGAGACGGCCGCCTACGGGCACTTCGGCCGCAAGGAGTTCACCTGGGAAGCGGTCGACCGCGCGGATGAGCTCCGCCGCGCGCTCGCCTAGCCCTCGGAACATCGCAGGCCCGGTCGCCGTCTGCGTCGACCGGCCGGTCCTGTCGCTCGACCGGCCGTTCACGTACCGGCTCTCGGACGACGTCGCCGCGGGCGTCGGGTCACTCGTGCAGGTGCCGTTCCACGGCCGGCTGGTGCGCGGATGGGTCCTCGGGCCGACCGAGGACCTGCCGAAGCGGACGCTGGCGGTGAAGAAGGCCGTGTCGCCGGTCCGCTTCTTCGACGAGCGCATGCTCGAGCTCGCGCGGTGGGTCGCCGAGCGGTACGTGGCGCCGCTCGCCGCCGTGCTCGGAGCGATGGTGCCGCCGCGCGTGGCCGGTGAAGAAGAGGTCTCGGGGGTGGACCGCGTCGGGCGCTCCGCTCCTTCGGCTCGCTCCACTCGCCTCGGAGCCCCCGCCAGCGCCGCCGTCGGTCCACCGCTCTCCGACCGATACGCGAACGGGGCTCCGCTGCTGGACGCGATCCGTGACGGCGCGGGCGCGTTCGTGCTTCGGCCCGCCCCCGAGGACGAGGCGCTGGTGGCCGTGGGGTGCGTTCGCGCCGCCCTCGACGGCGGGAGGTCGGCCGTGGTGCTCGTGCCCGAGGCGGATCCGCTGCCCGGCACGGCGGCGGCGGTCCTCGAGACCTTCGGGGACGAGGTGGCGATGTTCCTCGGGGGGTCGAAGCGCTCGAGGTATCGGATGTGGCTCGACATCGCGGCGGGCCGGTATCGGGTCGTGGTGGGGACGCGGCCGGCGGTATTCGCTCCCGTCGCCGGGCTGGGGCTCGTGTACGTGGCACGGGAGAGCCACGCGTTGCATCGGGAGGAGCGCTCGCCCTACTTCCACGTGCGGGACGTGGCGCTGGCGCGGGGGCGGATCGGGGGCGCGGCGGTCGTGATGTCGGCGCCCTACCCCTCGGTCGAGGCGGCGGCGACCGAGCACGTGGCGGTGACGCCGCGGGGGCGACGCTGGCCCCCGGTCGAGGTCGTCCCCCCGGGTCCCGAGGGCAGAGCGCCTCGGCTCGTGGCGGCGCTTCGGTCCGCTCGGCGAGCGTTCCTGTACTCGCCCCTGCCGGGATATGGCGTCGCCCGCGTGTGCCGGGCCTGCGGAGAGCCCGCGGCCTGCGCCGTCTGCGGGGGGATGCTGCGGGCCGAGGAGGGAGCGGTCCGATGCTCCGTCTGCGGCGCGTCGGGGCGATGCGCGGTCTGCGCGGCCTCGGACTTCGGGGTCGCGCCCGGCGGGGCCGAGCGCGTCGAGGAGTGGGCGCGCCGAGCCGCCTCGGTCCCGGTCACCCGGATCGGCCCGGACGACCCGCCCCGGCCGCCCGGGCAGGCCGAGGTGCTCGTCGGCGGCGTCGAGGTCGTCAAGGACTTCGGCCCTCTCGGCCTGGACCTCGTCGGGATCCTGGATGCGGACCTCGCGGCCCGTCGGCCCGGGCTCTCTGCGCGCGAGCGGGCGCTCGCGACCTGGTTCGAGGCCGCCGCCTGGGCGGCCCCGCGGGGCCGCGTGATCGTGCAGACCCGCACGCCGAACGACCCCGCCGTGCAGGCGCTCGTCGCCGGGCGGCCCGAGCGGTTCCACCGGTTCGAGGCAGCCCGGCGAGCCGAGGCCGGGTTCCCGGTGGGCGCCGCCGTGTTCCGCGTCTCGGGGACGGCCGAGCTTCAGGACGAGCTGGCGGCGCTCGAGCCGCGCCTGCTCGTCGGGACGGGGCTCGGGGACCAGACGGTATGCTTGCTCGCGCTCGAGCCCGGGGGCGTCGCGACGTTCGGCCGCGTCGCCCGCGCGCTCGCCGAACGCGGCGTCGTGACCCGGGTCGAGGCGGAGCCGCACCTGTAGGTCTCCGCCGCTCGGCAGGCAGAGGTGGTGGATGACCCTCCTACAGATCCGCACGCTCGGCGACCCGGTCCTGCGACAGCCGTGCACGCCGGTGGAGCGGTTCGACGGATGGCTCCGGCGGACCGTCGACGACATGTTCGAGACGATGTATGCGGCGCCCGGCGTGGGTCTGGCCGCGAACCAGGTCGGCATCGGGATGCGGTTCTTCGTCTACGACGACGGCGACGGCCGAGCGGGCTTCGTCGCGAACCCGGAGCTGTCGGATCTGGAGGGCGTCGACACGATCGACGAGGGATGTCTGTCGATCCCGGGGCCGTTCCACCCGACGCCGCGGTCGCTGCGCCTGCGGCTGCGCGGCCAGGACCTCGGCGGCGAGGCGTTCGAGGTACTGGCCGAGGGCCTGCTCGCCCGGATCTTCCAGCACGAGACCGACCACCTGAGCGGCGGCCTGTACATCGACCGGCTCGACGAGGAGGGGCGCCGCGACGTGATGCGGCAGCTCCGTGAGCTCGAGCTGAAGCGCGCCGAGCGGTCCTGAGCGGAGCGCCGCCGACGGGCCGCGTATCCTGCCCTCGGTCGCTCCAGCGCGCCGGCCCGACGTGCCGATCGCATCCCGAGGGTGAGGGACGATGACCGAGACCCGTTCGCTCCGCGTGGCGTTCCTCGGCAACGATGCCTGGTCCGTCCCCTCGCTCGCTGCGATCGCTCACTCCCGACACGCGGTCGTCAAGGTCGTGACCGCCGAGCCCAAGCCGGCGGGTCGGGGCAGCCATCTCACGCCGACCCTCGTCGCCGTCGAGGCCGAGCGCCTCGGCCTCCCGCTGCTCCAGACGCCGACGGTGAAGACGGGCGCGGGGTTCGAGGAGGTCTCCACGGCGACCCCGGACGTCCTCGCCGTCGTCGCGTACGGCGAGATCCTGCCCGTGAACGTCCTGCACGTCCCGTCGATCGCGCCGGTGAACCTGCACTTCTCGCTGCTGCCCGAGCTCCGAGGCGCGGCACCCGTGCAGACCGCGCTGCTCGCGGGGCTCGAGCGCACGGGCGTGACGACGATCGTGATGGATCAGGGCATGGACACGGGCCCGGTGATCCTCCAGCGCGAGGAGCCGATCCTGCCCGACGACGACGCGGGCACGCTCGGCGCGCGTCTGGCCGAGATCGGCGCCGAGGTTCTGGTCCGGACGCTCGACATGCTCGCGGCCGGGCCCGTCGCGCCGAGGGCCCAGGACGCGAGCCTGGCGACGTTCGCGTCAAAGTTCGGCCCCGAGGACCGGGCGCTCGACTGGGCGAACCCCGCCGTGGACCTCGTGAACCTGGTCCGCGCGATGTCGCCCGAGCCCGCCGCGACGACGACCTTCCGCGGGAACGGGCTGAAGGTGTTCAAGGCGGTGGCCGTCGGGGGCCTCGGTGAGCCGGGGCGGATCGTCGAGGTGTCGAAACGGGGCATCGTCGTGGCGACCGCGGAGGGTGGGTTCCGGCCGCTGGTGGTCGCCCCCTCGGGCCGGCGCGTGATGCCGGTCGAGAGCTTCGTGAACGGCTTCCGCCCCGAGATCGGCGAGCGGCTCGGGTGAGCGCGTCCCGGCGTCCCACCCACCGCTCCCGTTCCACCCGACGCGCCCCGACGCGCCCGAGCGCGCGCTCGGTGGCGCTCGACGTGATCCGGCGCGTGACCGAGGGCGACGCGTACTCGAACCTGACGCTGCGCTCGGCGCTCGAGCGCGCGCGGCTCTCGGCGCGGGATGCGGCGCTCGCGACCGAGCTCGCGTACGGGACGTTGCGTCGGCTCGTGGCGCTCGACCACGCGCTCGGCGAGATCGTCGACCGCCCGCTCGACTCGACGCCGCATCAGGCGCTCGCCCTCCTGCGCCTGGGCGCCTACCAGATCCTCCACACGCGGATCCCACCGCACGCGGCCGTGTCCGAGACCGTCGATCTCGCACCCGAGCGACAGCGCGGGTTCGTGAACGCCGTCCTGCGGCGGCTCTCGACGCGGGAGCCACCGACGTCGGTCGGCTCCACCGTCGAGGCGATCGCGATGCGGACCGGTCTGACGGAGTGGGCGGTCCGGGAGCTGCGGTCCCTCCTGCCGGCCGACGAGGTCGAGACGGCCGCCGCTGCGCTCGCCGAGCGCGCCTCGGTGACGCTCCGCGTGAACACCTGCCGCGCCGAGGTCGAGGATCTCGAGCGCCGACTGGTCGAGGCCGGGGTGACGTCCGAGCGCGGCGGCCTGCACCCGGGCTCCCTGCTCGTCGGATCCGGCGCGCCGTCCGAGCTCCCGGGGTTCGGCGAGGGCTGGTTCGCCGTCCAGGACCAGGCGTCGTCGTTCGTCGTCACCGCGCTCGACCCTCGGCCGGGGGAGCGGGTCCTCGACGTCTGCGCCGGCCCCGGCGGCAAGTCCGGCCACGCCGGGTGCCTCGTCGAGCCCGGCGGCCTCGTGGTCGCCGCCGACCTCTCGGAGCCTCGGGCCCGGCTCGTCCGCGAGACCGCTCACCGGCTCGGCGTCCGCGGGCTCGTCGTCGTCCAGGACGGACGTCGACCCGCGCTCCGTGGGGGCTTCGACCGCGTGCTCGTCGACGCTCCGTGCTCGGGGATCGGCTCGGCGCGAAGGCGTCCCGAGCTCCTGTGGCGGGCCAGGAAGTCGGACGTCGCCGGGCTCTCGCGCCTGCAGGTGGGGATCGCGACCGCCGCGGCGGAACTCCTGGGACCGGGCGGCCGGCTCGTGTACTCGGTCTGCACGTTCCCGCGGGCCGAGACCGACGCCGTGTGCGACGCGCTCCTGCGAAGAGTCCCGGAGCTGGAGCCGGAGGCGGTCGAGGGCCCGGACGGCCCCGCCGAGCGGATCCGGCTGTGGCCACATCGGCACGGGTGCGACGGGATGTTCGTCGCCGCCTTCCGCAGGCCTCGCGGGAGCCTGTCCCGGCGGGACCCTGCCCACCGGTAACATACGCGGGATGGGCAAGCTGTCCGCCTCGATCCTTTCGGCCGACCTCGCGCACCTGGCGGACCAGGTCGAGCTGGTCGAGGCGTACGCCGACGTGGTCCACGTCGACGTCATGGACGGGCACTTCGTCCCGCCGCTCACGATCGGCTCCGTCGTCGTCGCGTCGCTCCGGCCGTACACCGATCGCGTGCTCCACGGCCACCTCATGGTGGAGGGCCCCGAGGGGCTGTTCGACGACCTCGCGCAGGCGGGGATGGACATCGTCTCGTTCCACGTCGAGGCCGTCGAGGATCCCGAGCCGGTGATCCGCAAGGCCCGCGGCGCCGGGATGGGCGTGGGCATGACGGTGAGCCCCGAGACGCCGGTCGAGCGGGTCTACCCCTACCTGGACGACCTCGACGACGTGATGATCATGAGCGTTCACCCGGGGTGGGCCGGCCAGCGGTTCATCCCCGAGGCGCTGCCGAAGCTCGAGACCGTGCGCGCCGAGCTCGACCGCCGGGGCCTGTCCGCCGATCTCGAGATCGACGGGGGCGTGAAGCTCGACAACGCGAAGCGATGCGTCCAGGCTGGCGCGACGGTGCTCGTCGCGGCCTCGGCGATCTTCCAGGCCGACGATATCGCGGCCGCGGCCCGGGACCTGAAGGCGATCGCCGAAGGGAGGGCGTGATGCCCGAGACGATCCTGGTCGTCGACGACGATCCGGACATCGCGCGGTTCGTCGAGGTGAACCTGCGCAGCGCGGGTTACGACGTGAGCGTCGCATCCGACGGCGAGCAGGCGCTCGAGCGCGCCGGACAGCTGCGACCCGACCTCGTGCTGCTCGATGTGATGATGCCGCGGATCGACGGGTTCGAGGTCGCCCAGCGGCTGCGCCGGAACCCGCAGACCGCGAACACCTCGATCATCATGCTGACCGCGAAGGCGCTCTCGACCGACAAGGTGCTCGGGCTCACCGCCGGTGCGGACGACTACATCATCAAGCCGTTCGACCCGATCGAGCTCCTCGCGCGCGTGAAGGGGACGCTGCGCCGGGCGAAGGAGATGCGGAACCTCTCGCCGCTCACCGGCCTGCCCGGCAACATCCGGATCCAGGAGGAGATCGAGCGCATGGTGCGCGAGGGCCGGGACTTCGCGGTCCTGTACTCGGACCTGGACAACTTCAAGGCGTACAACGACCAGAAGGGGTTCGTGCGCGGCGACCGCCTGATCCAGGCGACCGCCCGGATCATCCAGGACGCGGTCGTGGAGTTCGCCGGCTCCGACGGCTTCGTCGGCCACGTCGGCGGTGACGACTTCGTCGCCGTCACCCCGCGCGACGTCGCCGAGGACATCGCGAAGCGGATCGTCGAGCGCTTCGACGCCCAGATCCACGAGTTC
>DAIUEM010000030.1:0-12664 GCA_036845105.1 Actinomycetota bacterium
AAGCGCAAGGGCTATCCGCGCGAGACGATCGACGCGTTGAAGAGCTGCTACAACCGGCTGTTCCTGTCCAAACGGCTGCTCGAGGACGGGTTGCGCGAAGTCGAGGCCGAGCTCGGCCACGTCGCCGAAGTGCGCTACTTCGTCGAGTTCGTCCGCGCGAGCAAGCGCGGTGTCTGCCGCTGAGGGCGTGATGCGGACCGAGACGCTCATCGCGTTCCAGGTCTACTCGAAGCACGACCTAGAGCGGCTGTTCGCGATCGGCTTCGACGAGGAGTGAGCGAGGGGTCCGGCGTCAGGACAGCGCCCAGGCGACGAGGGCGCCGATCACGACGATGGCCGCGATCAGGTAGACCAGGTCCCCCCGCTTCACCTTGCCCGGCTGCATCGCGTTGAAGCCCACTCACGCCTCCTCGTCCGGCTCGGGGAGCCGATAGTACTCGCGGAGCTTCTCCTCGGAGAGCCAGTAGATGTGTTGGCGGACCGTCGACGCGTAGGTGAGCGCCTCCGCCTCGTCGTGGCACGCTCGGACCGAGGCGTCGCGTCCGGCAGGATCCACGATCGCGACGGTCCACCCCTCGTCCTCACGCCGGACGTCCACGGCGTACCGGTTCGCCGTTCCGGCCACGCCCGTCAGCCCCGCGCGCTCCCGTGCGCGTGCAGCCGCTCGAGCCGCTCGAGGTGGCCCCGCAGCGTCGCGATCACCGAGTCCACGTCGAGCACGAAGTCCGGCTCGAGATCGGCGATCTTCTCGAGCGCGTTCTCGAGCGTGCTCCCCGCCTGCTCGGCGTCGCGGAGCGAGTCCACGAGTACCACCGCGTAGTCGGGCTGGAAGGGCTTGCCGTCCCACGGGCACTCGCCCCCGTTGCGGAGCACCTGCTCCACGAGGAACTCCCGCCCGCAGCGCCTGCACGTCCCCTTGATCTTCACGCGGTCTCCTTCTGTCCCGTCGACACGAGCTCGAGCAACCGGTCCGCCAACGCGAACGGGTCGACCGGTTTCACGTACCACGCATCGGCGCCGGCCCACGCGGCGAGCCAGGCGTCCTGACGCCGATCCAGCAGGATCACGATCGCACCCGGATAGGGCTCGGGCGCGCCGCGGAGGTCCTTCGCGAGCGCGAACGCGCCGGCGCGCGAGGCGATCTCGTCGGCGACGACGGCGTCGGGCCGCTCGCGGAAGGCCACCGCGATCCCGCGCTCCCCATCCGTCGCCTCGAGGAACTCGAGCGGGGCGCCGAGCCGGCGCTCGATCCCCGCCACGGCCAGCGCCATCAGCTCGCGGGACTCGGGGTCGGGGGACACGAGCAGGACCTTCACGGCGCGCATCCTACCAACGTCGACGTGCGCGCCTCGGCGTCCCGCGTGGCCGTCGGCACACCGGGCGCCGGTATCATGGGCGCACCCCAGGAGGCTCGGACGAGACGATGCCGACGGCGACCTACCTCGACCACGCGTCCGCCACGCCGCTCTCCGAGCAGGCGCGCGAGGCGCTCGTGTCCGCCCTCGAGGCCTTCGGCGACCCGATGCGGCTCCACGCGAACGGTCTGGCCGCGCGCCGGCTCCTCGACGACGCCCGCGCCCAGGTGGCCGAGACCCTGTGCGCCCAGCCGGACGAGATCGTCTTCACCTCCGGTGGGACCGAGTCCGTGGCCCTCGCGATCTGGGGCGGGGTCCGCCCGATCCGCGAGATCGGGCATCGCATCGTGACGAGCCGGGTCGAGCACCCGGCGGTCGGCGGCGTCCTCCACACGCTCGAGACCGACGGCTTCGAGTCGGTCCTCGTCCCGGTCGACGCCGACGGACGGGTCGACCTGGACGTGTTCGCGGCCGAGGTTCGGCGCCCGGGCACGCTCCTCGCCTCGATCCACCACGCGAACCACGAGACCGGCACGATGCAGCCGATCGCCGAGGCCGCCCGCCTGTGCCGAGACGCCGGGGTCCTGTTCCACACGGACGCGTGCCAGACGGTGGGGCGGTTGCCCGTGGACACCTCGGCGCTCGAGGTCGACCTGCTCTCGCTCTCGGCGCACAAGTTCGGCGGTCCGCCTGGCGCCGGCGCGCTGTACGTCCGGCGGGGCGTGCCGATCGCCGCCTACCCCTGCGGCGACGACCGCGAGCGGCGTCGGCGCTCGGGCATCGAGAACATCCCCGGGGTCGCCGCGATGGCGGCCGCGCTGCGCGCCGCGATGGACGACAGCGGCGACCAGGCCGCGCGCCAGTGGACCCTGACCGACCGGCTCCGCGGCGGCCTCGCGCAGATCCCGGGCGTCGACGTCCACGGCCACGGCACGCAGCGCGTGCCGCATCTCGTGTGCTTCTCGGTGCCGGAGGTGGACGCCGGGGTCCTGACGATGGCGCTGGACGACCGCGGGTTCCGGATCGCAGCGGGCTCGAACTGCTCCGGCGCCCCCGACGAGCCCTCCTCGGTGCTCGAACACATGGGCGTGCCCGGGCGGCCGAGCTTCCGCGTGGGGATCGGCCGGCACACCACCGCCGAGGACGTCGAGCGGCTGCTCGCGACGCTCCCCGGTCTCGTCGAGGAGCTCCGCACCATCGACCGCGCGTCCGCCGAGGCGATGGCCCGGTACGTGCCCGAGGGCTGACGCCTCGGGCCCTCGGTCCGCCTACTCGACCGTCCAGACGTCGCCCGAGCGCAGCAGCTTCTCGAGGCTGCCGGCGCCGAGCCGGTCGGTCGCCGACCGGAGCTGCGCGATCATCGCCTCGCCGTAGACCGGGCGGTCGACCTCGCGGAAGACGCCGATGCACGTGGGCTCGGTGGGGCCGTGCCCCGCCGTGTGCGCGAGGGCGAACGCGAGCGACGGCCGCCCGTGCTCGTCGTGGGTGACGATCCGGTCCTTCATGGTGTTCTCGACCTCGGTGATCACGAGCCGGCCGTTCTCGCCGACCGAGATGCAGCGCGTGTCCTCGTCGAAGAGGATCGGCTCGCCGTGCTGCAGCCGGATCTGGTTGTGGATCCCGTGCTGCCTCTCGCGCAGCATGTCGAACGCGCCGTCGTTGAACACGTTGCAGTTCTGGTAGATCTCGACGAACGCCGCTCCACGGTGCGCGGCCGCGCGCCGGAGGATCTCGGTCATGTGCTGGCGGTCGTTGTCGATCGTGCGCGCGACGAACGATGCCTCGGCGCCGAGCGCCAGGGCGATCGGGTTGAATGGATGGTCCACCGAGCCGAAGGGCGTCGACTTCGTGACCTTGCCCTCCTCGCTCGTCGGCGAGTACTGGCCCTTCGTGAGCCCGTAGATCTGGTTGTTGAAGAGCAGGATCGTCAGGTTGACGTTCCGGCGCAGCGCATGGATCAGGTGGTTGCCACCGATCGAGAGCGCGTCGCCGTCGCCCGTGACGACCCAGACGTTCAGGTCCGGCCGCGCGGTCGCGATGCCCGTCGCGATCGCCGGGGCGCGACCGTGGATCGCGTGCATGCCGTACGTGTCCATGTAGTAGGTGAACCGGCCCGAGCAGCCGATGCCCGAGACGAACACCGTGTCGTCTGGCGCGATCCCGAGCTCCGGCATGAACGACTGGACCGTCGCGAGGATCGCGTAGTCCCCGCAGCCCGGGCACCAGCGCACCTCGTTCGCGCTCGTGAAGTCCTTCTTCGTCAGCACGGCGCCGTCGCCGTCGCCCGTCGCCTCGTCGATCCGTGCCTCGCTCACTCGTCCATCACCTTCAGCATCTCGGTCTCGAGCTCCTCGGCGAAGAAGGGCAGCCCCTTCACCTTCGAGAAGGTGCGCGCGTCCACCAGGTAGCGCGCGCGGATCAGCATCGCGAGCTGACCCGTGTTCATCTCCGGGATCAGCACCTTGGGGTACCGACGCACGACCTCGCCGGTGTTCCGGGGGAACGGGTTCAGGTGCATCAGGTGCGCGGTCGCCACCTTCCTGCCGGCGCCGCGCACGCGTCGAACCGCCGCCTGGATCGTGCCGTAGGACGAACCCCATCCGAGCACGAGCAGCTCGGCGTCGCCGTCGGGGTCGTCGACCTCGAGCGGGGGGATGTCGTCCGCGATCCGGTCGACCTTGGCCGCCCGCAGGTCCGTCATCCGCTGGTGGTTCTCCGGGTCGTAGCTAATCGCCCCCGCCTCGTTCTTCTCGAGCCCGCCGACCCGGTGCCGCAGCCCCGGAGTGCCGGGCACGGCCCACGGCCGCGCGAGCTTCTCGTCCCGCAGGTACGGCATGAACTCCTGGCCGGCGTTCGGCCCGGTGGCGAACGCAGGGTCGATCGTCGGCAGGCCGTCGACCTTGGGGAGCCGCCACGGCTCCGACGAGTTCGCGAGGAACGTGTCCGAGAGCACGATCACCGGCGTCCGGTACGTCACCGCGATGCGGGCCGCATCGATCGCCGTCTCGAAGCAGTGCGATGGCGAGCGGGCCGCCACCACGGGCATCGGCGACTCGCCGTGCCGTCCGAAGAGCGACTGCAGCAGGTCGGCCTGCTCGGTCTTCGTCGGCATGCCGGTCGAGGGTCCCGCGCGCTGGACGTTCACGATCACCATCGGCAGCTCGAGCACCACCGCGAGGCCGAGCGTCTCGGCCTTCAGGTCCATGCCCGGCCCGCTCGTGCCGGTGACCCCGAGGCTCCCGGCGAACGCCGCGCCGAGGGCGATCCCCGCGGCCGCGATCTCGTCCTCTGCCTGCAGGGTGATGACGCCGAAGTTCTTGAGGCGGGACAGCTCGTGGAGCAGCTCCGAGGCCGGCGTGATCGGGTAGCTCGCGTAGAACAGCTGCAGCCCGCTGCGCTCGGCCGCGGCGACGAGACCCCACGCCAGCGCCGCCGCGCCCGAGATGTTCCGGTACACGCCCGGCTCCGCCGGCGCCGGCTTCACCTCGAAGCGCGTCGCGAACAGCTCCGTCGTCTCGCCGAAGTTGTAGCCCGCCTTGAACGCGGCGACGTTCGCGTCGTAGAGCTGCGGCTTGTCGCCGAACTTCGCCTGGAGCCAGTTCAGCGTGACCTCGACCGGCCGCCCGTACATCCACGACACCAGCCCGAGGGCGAACATGTTCTTCGAGCGCTCGGCCTCCTTTCGGGTCAGGCCGAGCTCCTCGACGGCGCGGACCGTGATCGAGGTCATCGGGACCAGGTACAGGTGGTAGCCGTCCAGCGACCCGTCCTGCAACGGGTTCGACGCGTACCCGGCCTTCTCGAGGTTGCGCTGCGTGAACGCGTCCTCGTTCACGATGATGGTGCCGGCCTTCTCGACCAACTTCAGCTCGGCCTTCAGGGCGGCGGGGTTCATCGCCACGAGCACGTCCGGATGGTCGCCGGGGGTCATGATGTCGCGGGACGCGAACTGGATCTGGAAGGCCGAGACCCCGTGCACGGTGCCGGCGGGGGCGCGGATCTCGGCGGGGAAGTCGGGGAGGGTCGCCAGGTCGTTCCCGAGGACCGCCGTGGCGCTGGTGAACCGGTCGCCGGTCAGCTGCATCCCGTCACCCGAGTCGCCGGCGAACCGGATGACGACGCGTTCCTTCTCCTCTACCTGCTTGGACATCGTGTGCCGGGCGGTGCCCGGTCCGCCTCCTTCTCCCAGGTCGGGAACGTTCCCACCATCTAGCGTACCCGCTGCCACCGTGTGCAAAGCCCCGCGGGCGGTACCGTGTCGGCACCTGTCGGCGAGGGGAGACGGATGCAGACGCGGATGCTCGGATCGCAGGGCCCGGAGATCTCGGTGCTCGGTTACGGCGCCTGGGAGGCTGGCGCGGGGAGCGAGTGGGGGGACGCGCCACCGGCCGATCGAATCGTCGAGGCGATCCGCACCGTGCTCGAGACCGGCATCAACTGGATCGACACGGCCGAGGTCTACGGCGAGGGGCGCTCCGAGGAGATGGTGGCGCTCGCGATCACCGGGCACCGGGACGAGGTCCTGCTGGCCACGAAGGTCGCGCCGCAGCCGGACGGGAGCGGCTTCCGCCCGGAGCAGGTCCGCCGGGCGTGCATCGACAGCCTCCGCAGGCTGCGGACCGGGCACCTCGACCTCTACCAGCTCCACTGGCCCGACGACACCGGCGTCCCGCTCGAGGACACCTGGGGCGAGATGGCCGCGCTGGTCGACGAGGGGCTGGTCCGCGCGATCGGCGTCTCGAACTTCGACCGGGCGCTCATCGAGCGCTGCGAGGCCGTCCGGCACGTCGACTCGCTCCAGCAGGAGCTCTCGATGCTCCAGCTCGAGGACCGCGAGCTCGTCGCGTGGTGTGCCACGAACGGGACCGGTGTGCTGTCGTACGGCCCGCTCGCGTACGGCCTGCTGACCGGGGCGATCGGACCCGACACCCGGTTCGACGAGACCGACTTCCGCTCCGGGACGGACGAATGGGACTACTGGCGGAAGCTGTTCGCGCCCGGCAAGATCGAGCGGAGCCTCGCCGTGGTCGACGCGATGCGGCCGGTCGCGGAGCGGCTCGGGTGCACGGTGGGCCAGCTCGCGCTCGCCTGGAACGTGCACCTGCTCGGCGTGACGGCCGCGATCGCCGGCAGCCGCAACCCCGACCACGTGCGCACGAACGCCGAGGCGGGCGACATCCGCCTCGACGCCGCGACGCTCGACGACCTCGAGCGGGCGATCACGCTCGGGCCGTCGTTCGGCTGAGCTCGTCGCGGGTACGCGGCCACGCTCGTCGTGGCCTCCCGGGCCTTCTCCGCACGCCCCACGTGAGCGCCTGAGCTCCGTCGTCGCCGCGCTCGCTAAGATGCCGCGACGCGTTCGCCGCGTCGCACATCGAGGAAGGTGCCCCCATGTACAAGCGGATCCTGCTCGCTACCGACGGCTCCCCCACCGCCGAGACGGCCGAGCGCGTCGGCATCGCGCTCGCGCGCACGACGAAGGGCAAGCTCACCCTCGTCCACGCCTACGAGGATGCCGCCCGAGCCGAGGGCGCCGTCTCGCGAGCGCTCGCGATCGCCGAGGCCGAGGGCGTGAAGGTCTCGCTCGTCGTCTCGAGCGACGACCCGAGCTCCGCCGTCCTCGGCGCGGCCGAGGACGCGAACGCCGAGCTCATCGTGCTCGGGAGCCGAGGGCTCCTCCACGGCGAGCAGGTCTTCGGCAGCGTCGTCCGCAAGATCGCGACGCACGCGCCGTGCGACGTGCTACTGACGCGAGCGCGCGCCTCCGCGCCGTCCACGAACGGCCCGCCGTACCGGCGCCTGCTGGTCGCGACCGACGGCTCGGCCACCGCGGACCGAGCGGCGCGCAAGGGGTTCGCCCTCGCGAAGCGCCTGGACGCGGACGTGCGGCTGGTGTTCGTCGGACACCCGAAGACCGGGGAGCTCGTGCTGCAGGACACGGTCTCGACGATGGCGGAGGAGGAGAGCGTCGCGGTCGAGACCACGATCCGGGAAGGAGAGCCGGCGGCGGAGATCATCGCCGAGGCGGACGAGGGCGGGTACGACCTGGTGGTCGTCGGCAACCGCGGTCTGGCCGGCGCCAAGGCGATGCTGATCGGCTCGGTCCCTCTGACCGTCGCCGAGGAGTGTCGCACCGACGTCCTCATCGCGCGGACGATCGCGCAGAGCCTCGGCGAGATCGGCCTCGGCGAGGGCGGCATCGTGACGTCCGCCGACCACAAGGTGGCCGTGTACCGGGATCCCTCGGGCGTCGTGCACACGCTCTCGGCCAGCTGCACGCACATGGGGTGCACCGTGAAGTGGAACCCGTCCGAGAGGTCCTGGGACTGCCCGTGTCACGGATCGCGGTTCGGCCCCACCGGCGAGGTGGTGAACGGCCCCGCGGCGAAGCCGCTGCCGCCGACCGACCTCTAGACGACGAACGGCTTGAAGATCATGAACCAGGTGATCACGGCGAGCGCCGCGAACCCGACCCACATGTTCACGATCCCGAGGCGCGACCGCAGGATCTCCTCCAGCTCCTCGTCGCTCTTGCGCGGCACGCCGCTCGGCCGCATCTCGACGGCTTCCTTCACGCGCTGGTAGTACGGCCTCGCGACGGCCGACATCTCGCCCACCACGAGCACCAGGATGATGATCGACAGCCAGAACCAGCCGTCGTTCCACCATCCGCCGTCGATCCCCGCGATCGTGCCGAAGACGACCAGCAGCCCCAGCCCGACGTACATCCCCTGGATCGAGGACCCCGAGAGCTGGAGCAGGCTGGCGATCCGTTCGCGATCGCGCTCCTTGCGCAGCCGCAGCGCGACGACGATCGAGGCGCCGTGGAACAGGACGAACACGACCACGCTGGCCACGTGGAGGAACTTCCACCAGTTGTAGTCGATCGTGATCGCGAGCATCAGCTGTGGATCGACCGTTCCGAGTCCCGCAGCCGCCGAGCGACGACCGCGAGGATCTTCGCCGCGACGCCGCGCTCCTCGAGGAGCATGCGGTCGAACGCCTCCTTGAAGATCCGGATGGCCACGAGCGGCGTGGACGCGACCACGTCGGCCGTGCGGGGACCGCCGTCGAGGAGCGAGATCTCGCCGAAGAACTCTCCGGGCCCGAGGAGACCGAGCGTCCGGCCGCGCCGCACCACCTTCGCCTCTCCCTCGAGGACGACGTAGAAGGTCCCCCCGGCCCGGCCCTCCTTCACGACGGCCTCGCCCTCTCGGAACGAGACGACGTCCGCGTGCTCGGCGAGTCGGCGGAGGTGCCGTCCCGACAGGCTGGAGAAGAGCGGCACTCCCGCGAGCAGGTCGGTCCCCCGCTTGCCGAGGGGGCGATCGGCCCTCGCTCCCCGCGGCCGGCCCTGCGGGCGCGTGCCGCGTGTTGCGATCGCTTCGGGTACCACGCTGGTCAGCGGGTCGACGACGTCCTGGTTCAGGGCCGGCTCCTCCTCGTCGCGCGCGGGAAGCTCCACGCGCGCGGGAAGCCTACCCGAACCGCGAGTGCGGGCGCAGCCCGTCGGGGTCCCCGCTCCAACGGCGCCGAGCCTCTGTCGCGGGGCCGCGCTCCCGGATCGACGACCTCGCGCCGACCGTCTCGGGCACCGGTTGGCTTCCTGGTCTCGTCGGGCGAGCGCCCGGCATCCACCAGGCTGCGAGACGCTCTGGGCACGCGCCGTCCGGCCCGTGTGAGCAGCGCGCACCGCTGGTCACACCTGGGGTCGCCATGTACCTTCGGTCCCATGCGCGAGCGCCTCGAGCGGCTGCTGAGCGAGCGGATCCTCGTGCTCGACGGGGCCTACGGCACGGCCATCCAGGCCCGGGACCTCACGGACGAGGACTACCGGGGCGAGCGCTTCCGCGACCACCCCCGCGACGTGAAGGGCGACCCGGACCTGCTCAACCTCACCAGGCCCGACGTCGTCGAGGAGATCCACCGCGGCTACCTGGAAGCCGGCGCCGACATCGTCACGACGAACACCTTCACCGCGACGGCGATCGCGCAGGCCGACTACGGCCTCGAGACCGAGGTCTACGACATCAACCGGTCCGGGGCGCTGATCGCGCGGCGCGCCGTCGACGCCTTCGGGCCCGATCGCTTCGTGGCCGGCTCGGTCGGACCGACGAACCAGACCCTCTCGCTCTCGCCCCGCGTCAACGAACCCGCGTACCGGACGGTCACCTTCGACCAGATGGTCGACGCCTACGCGGAGCAGATCCGCGGCCTGCGGGACGGTGGGGTCGACCTGCTCCTGATCGAGACCATCTTCGACACGCTGAACGCGAAGGCCGCGATCTTCGCCGCGAGGGAGGTGGCGCCCGAGGTGCCACTGATGATCTCCGTCACGATCACGGACCGGAGCGGGCGGACGCTCTCGGGCCAGACCGTCGACGCCTTCTGGCTCTCGATCGAGCATGCCGAGCCGTTCAGCGTCGGCGTGAACTGCGCGCTCGGCGCCGCGGAGATGCGACCGTACCTCGAGGCGCTCTCGCGGATCGCGCCCGTCTACACGTCGTGCCACCCGAACGCCGGGCTCCCGAACGCGTTCGGCGGCTACGACGAGCGTCCCGAGACGACGTCGAAGCACCTCCGCGAGTTCGCCGAGAGCGGGCTCGGCAACATCCTCGGCGGGTGCTGCGGGACGACCGAGGAGCACATCCGCGCGATCGCGCAGGCGGTCGAGGCCCTGCCGCCGCGGCGCCTGCCGGCGGCGCGGCGGCTCACGAGCTTCTCCGGCCTCGAACCGTTCCGCATCACGCCCGAGACCGGCTTCGTGGTGATCGGCGAGCGGCAGAACGTGACCGGCTCGGCGCGGTTCCGCAAGCTGATCGAGGCCGGCGACTACCAGGGCGCGGTCGAGATCGCGGCCGAGCAGGTCCGCAGCGGCGCCAACATGCTCGACGTCAACATGGACGCCGACCTGCTCGACGGTGGGAGGGCGATGACGACGTTCCTCAACCTCATCGCCACCGAACCCGAGATCGCGAAGGTCCCGATCATGGTCGACTCGTCGCGGTGGGAGGTGATCGAGGCCGGCCTGCGCTGCGTGCAGGGCAAGGGCGTCGTGAACTCGATCAGCCTGAAGGAGGGCGAGGCCGATTTCCTGAAGAAGGCCCGGCGCGTGCAGCGCTACGGCGCCGCGGTCGTCGTCATGGCGTTCGACGAGACGGGGCAGGCCGACACGGTCGAGCGCAAGGTCCAGATCCTCGAACGGGCGTACCGGCTCCTCGTCGACGAGGTGGGGTTCGCACCGGAGGACGTCATCTTCGACCCGTGCATCCTCGCGATCGCGACGGGCATCGAGGAGCACGACGAGTACGCGAAGGCCTTCATCGAGGCGACCCGGATCCTCAAGGAGCGGTGCCCGGGCGCGAAGGTCTCGGGCGGCGTGTCGAACCTTTCGTTCAGCTTCCGGGGCAACGACCGCGTCCGCGAGGCGATCCACTCGGCGTTCCTGTACCACGCGATCCAGGCCGGGCTGGACATGGCGATCGTGAACGCGGGGCAGATCGCGCTGTACGAGGACATCCCGCCGGACCTGCTCGAGCACGTCGAGGACATCGTCTTCAACCGCCGCCCCGACGCCACCGAGCGCATGATCGCCTTCGCCGAGACCGTCAAGGGCGAGGGCACGAAGCGGGTCGTCGACCTCGCGTGGCGCCAGGGCACCGTGCAGGAGCGACTCGAGCACGCGCTGGTGCACGGGATCGACGACTTCATCGTCGAGGACGCCGAGGAGGCGCGCAAGCTGTACGACCGGCCGCTCGACGTGATCGAGGGCCCGCTCATGGCCGGCATGCGGATCGTCGGCGACCTGTTCGGCGCCGGAAAGATGTTCCTGCCGCAGGTCGTGAAGAGCGCGCGGGCGATGAAGAAGGCGGTCGCCCACCTCGAGCCCTTCATGGAGGAGGAGCGGGACCGAGCCGGGGTGACCGGTTCCGCGCAGGGCAAGGTCGTCCTGTGCACGGTGAAGGGCGACGTGCACGACATCGGCAAGAACATCGTGGGCGTGGTCCTCGGCTGCAACAACTACGAGGTGATCGACCTCGGCGTGATGGTGCCGCCCGACGTCCTGCTCGACACGGCCGAGCGCGAGGGCGCGGACATCGTCGGGTGCTCGGGCCTCATCACGCCCTCGCTCACCGAGATGGTGAACGTCGCGCGCGAGATGGACCGCCGCGGGCTCGAGCTGCCGCTGTTGATCGGCGGGGCGACGACCTCGCGCCAACACACCGCCGTGAGGATCGCGCCCGCGTACACGCCGCCGGTGGTCCACGTCGTGGACGCCTCCCGCGTCGTCGGTGTCGTCTCGGGCCTGCTCGATGCCGAGCGCCGTGCCGAGCTCGACCGCAACAACCGCGTCGAGCAGGAGCGCCTGCGCGCCCTGCACGCCGAGCGGGAGGCCCAGCCGCTGCTTCCCTACCGGGTGGCGCTCGAGCACCGGACCCCGATCGCCTGGCGAGCGGAGGACCTGCCCGAGCCACCCTTCCTCGGCACGCGCACGGTCGAGCCGACGATCGCGGATCTCCGCCCGTACATCGACTGGACGTTCTTCTTCACCGCCTGGGAGCTGAAGGGTCGCTACCCGGCGATCCTGGAGCACCCCCGCCACGGCCACGCCGCCCGGGAGCTGCTCGAGCACGCGAACGAGATGCTCGACGACCTCGAGCGTGATGGCTCGCTCTCCGCCCGGGGCGTGCACGGATACTGGGTGGCGCGCTCCGAGGGCGACGACATCGCGCTCGACGGTGGCGTCCGCTTCCCGATGCTCCGCCAACAGGTCGATCACGGGGACGACCGGCCGAACCGGTCGCTCGCCGACTACGTCGCACCCACGGGAACGGACCTCGTCGACCACGTCGGCGCGTTCGCCGTCACGGCCGGCATCGGCGCCGCCGAGCTCGCCGCCCGGTTCGAGGCCGAGCACGACGACTACCGCTCGATCATGGTGAAGGCGCTCGCCGACCGCCTGGCCGAGGCCTTCGCCGAGTGGCTCCACGAGACCGTCCGGCGCGAGTGGTACGAGACCGGGCCGGCGATGAGCCAGGAGGATCTGATCCAGGAGCGCTACCGGGGCATCCGGCCAGCGTTCGGCTATCCCGCGTGCCCCGACCACACGCGCAAGGGCACGCTCGTTGAGCACGCCGGCAGAACGTTCGACAGCACGACGGGCTTCCGCGCGAAAGACCTCGGGCGCCTGCTCTCGGACCCACACCTCCTCCGGCGTCGCAAAGCCTAGCTTGTCCATGCGCATGCGAATGGTTTCCGGCAAAAGACCGCGCATCGCCTCGCGCAGCACGCGCTTGGTGGTCGCACCC
>DAIUEM010000031.1:0-12509 GCA_036845105.1 Actinomycetota bacterium
CCGCCGGCGGCTCGGGAACAGCATGCCCCACGCACGCCGTCGAGACCCATTAGTGGTCCGCGTCCGGCGTCCCGGACATCCGGTGCCTGGCCGCCGCCGCCCTGGCGAGCCGCTCACGCAGCGAAAGCTCCTCCTCGGCGGGCTCGGGTTCGGGCTCGGCGGCCGGCTCCTCCGGCTCGAACGCCGGCTCGGGCGGGGGCTCCTTGGGCGCGCGGCGTCGCGGGGTCGCCGCCGGTGCGGCCGCCTGCTCCTCGGCGGGCTCCGTGGCGACCACGGGCTCCGCTCGACCGAGCGCCTCCCGAAGCTGCCGCTCGAGCTCTTTCACCTGCCGACGCGCCTGCGTTGCCTCGAACTGGGTGTTCGCGAGGGTCTCCTGCGCCCGCTGAAGCTCCGCCACGTCGGCGCGCCGGACGTCCTCGAGCTCGGCCACTCGGGCGCGGAGCCCCTGCACATCGTCGTCGCCCGTGCCCTCGCCCGCCTGGCGGTACCGCTCGAGCTGAGCGAGGAGTTCCGCGCGATCGCGCTCGGCGTCCGCGAGCTTGGCCTGCACCTCGGCGAGCGCAGCCGTCGTCGCGGCGACGCGCTCGTCGGCTTCCGTGGAGGTCGCCTCACGCTCTGCCTCCGCCACCGTCTCCCTGAGCGTCGCGAGCTCGTCGTTCGCCTTCGCGGACTCGACGCGGAGGGTCTCGAGCTCGTCCACGAGGCTCGTGTTCGCCGCCTCGAGCTCGGTCGCCCTGGACTCACCCTCGGTCAGCTTGCCGCGGATGTCCTCGAGCGCCATCTCCGCCTCGGCCAGCTTCGCCTGCAGCTCGGTCGCCTGCGCCTGCGCGGCCTTCAGCTCCTCGTCGGCGTGGCGGTCGCGGTGACCGCGCTTCGGCTTCGCGGTCGATGCGGCCTCGGCGAGCGCACCCTGGGCCGACTGGAGCTCGCCCTCGAGCGCCGAGATCCGTTGCTCGGCCTCGAGGGCACGCTGCTCGGCCGCGGCCGCCCGCCCCTCGTGCTCGGAGGCCTGGCGGCGGATCTCATCGACGTCCTCGCCGACCGTCCCACCCTCGCGCGCCAGCGCGAGCTCCGCGTCTCGCTCGGCGAGCGCGGCGCGCAGGCGTGCAACCTCGCCGGTCGATCGCTCGAGCTTGCCCTCGGCCTCCTGGACCCGCTCGTCGAGCTCGCCGGCGGCGACCGTGGCGGCAACGGCCCCGACGCCGGGGACGCCTCGGCGCGGTGTCCGGCCGCCGGTCGCGGCCTTCGCCGCCGCCTGGGCGGCAACCTCGGCGCTCGCGGCGCGCTCCTCGGCCTTGGCAACGCGATCCTCGAGCTCGGCGAAGTGGGCGGCGGCCTCGTTCGCGATCGTCTCGGCCTCGGTCTTCGCGGCCTCCGCCTTCGCGAGACGCTCGGTCAGCTCGCGGAGCCGAACCTCGTCCTTCGCGGCGCGATCCTGCGGGCGGCGGTCCTCGACGGGCGGCGCGCCCCTCGCGGCCACCGCCCCGGCCGCGGCGGGGGCGGTCACGGCCTCCACGGGCACCGGGCGTCGACGCAGGGTGACCAGGAAGAGGATCACCACCACGCCGAGCGCGATGCCGAGCCCGAGACGGATCGCGGTCCACGTCGCCGACCATCCATCCACGATGTCGTCGTACCGCTGATCGATCTGGGCGACGCCCGCGACCCCGAGCTCGGCATCCGGTCGGAGCGGGACGAAGGACTCGAACAGCTGCTCGTCGCTCCCCGCGAGCCCGCCCTCGGCGGGGACGGTCGTCGGGCTCGTGACGCTGACCGCCTGCCCCTCAAGCGCGGTCTGGATCTGCGGGATGTCGGTGGCGACGACCTCGCCGACCTGGTCCTCCTGGTCGTCCGAGAACACGAGCGCGCCCGAGGTGTTCCAGATCCGGACCCGAGCCACCCGACCGTCGGAGCGGATCCCGCTCTGCACCGCGGCGAGCACCTCGCGGAACACGGGCCCGACGAGCGGGCTCTCCAGCTGCTCTCCCGTGAGGTTGCCGACGAGCACGCTGTTGGTCCAGTTGACCGCCCGGGTCTGCGCGCCGGCCTCGGCATCCTCCACCGAGCGACCGAGCAGGAACACGCTCAGGAGCAGCCCGACCCCCAGCAGCAGCGCGAGCACGCCCAGCACGATCCGGGCGGTCTTCGCCCCTGACGCTCTGCGCGGCTCGCTCATCGCCGAAGCAGTGTGACCGTTGAGCGTCCCATCGGCAATCGGTCTCCTCGGTCGGGTTCGGTGGTCCCGGCTCGCCGCGCCCTCGGGCCGACGACCTACGGCGCGACCGGGACGTGGAGACGAGCGGACTCGAACCGCCGACCCCCTGCTTGCAAAGCAGGTGCTCTACCGACTGAGCTACGTCCCCTGGTGACCTGCGGGAACAGCCTACCCGAGCGCCGGACCGCTTCCGAGGACGCGGCGGGGTTCGAGCTCGGTCACCCCTCCTGGGCGGACGCTTCCGCGTCCTCGGGAGACGGCGGGGCGAGCGAGCCGGGAGCCGTCCACAGCGGCTCGCCCTCGGCGTCCATGAACTGCAGGACCGGCGTGCCGTCGGCCGTGAGCCCCATGACCGCGCGCAGCTCGCCGTCCTTGTTCAGCAGGCGAAGGATCGGCGAGCCCTCCGCGGCCAGGCCGAGCCGCGCCCGGACCTTGCCGTCCTCGTCCTGGAGGCTGATGGTTGGGGAGCCCTGCTGCGCCAGGCTGTAGACGAACCCCAGCTCGCCGTCCTTGTTCCGCAGCGCGAGCGTCGGCGAGCCCTCGGTGCGGACCTTCCCGTTGCGGTCGACCATCGCCATGCTCGCGGACCCGTCCGAGAACAGGCCGAACGTCGCCCGAACCTTGCCCTCGTCGTCGGCGATCGCGAGCCCCGCCGAGCCGTCGGGCTGGACGCCGAAGCGCGCGCGCAGCCGTTCGTCGGTCCCGTAGAAGGCCACGAAGGGGAAGTCGTCGTTCGTCATGCCGAAGCGCGCCCTGACCCGGCCCTCCGAGTCCTCGATCTCGATCTCGCCGGCGCGGATGACCCGTTTCCTCATCACGATCCTCGTCTTCCTTCCCCGGCCATGGGGTTCCTACAGCATGGGCGATGCGGGAGCGCGGCGCAAAGGGCGAGGCTCAGGGCGGCGCGAGCCGCTCGGTCCGCAGCGTGCAGGCCTCGAGCCGGTCGGGGCGCGGCTCGACGCCGAGCCCCGGGCCCGTCGTCACCGCCATCGTCCCGTCCGTTGCGAGGACGTGGGGATCGGTGATGTCTTCGGTGAAGTACCGGGCGCTCGCGCTCGTGTCACCCGGGAGCGTGAAGCCGGGCAGCGCCGCGAGCGCCAGGTTCGCCGCCCTGCCCAGGCCGGTCTCGAGCATCCCGCCGCACCACACCGGCACGCCGGCCGCCCGGCAGGCGTCGTGGACCCGAACGGCCTCGAGCAGGCCCCCGACCCGGCCCTGCTTGATGTTGACGATGCGGCACGCGCCGAGCTCGATCGCGGCGCGCGCGCTCGCCGCCGAGCGGATCGACTCGTCGAGGCACAGGTCCGTGCGGATCTGGCGTTGCAGCGCAGCGTGCTCGACGAGGTCCTCATGGTGCAGGGGCTGCTCGACCATGAGCAGGTCGAAGGCGTCGAGCGCGCGGAAGACCTCGACGTGGGCGAGCGAGTACGCGGCGTTCGCGTCGACCGAGAGCAGGATGTCCGGGTAGGCGGCGCGCACGGCCTCGACACGCTCGACGTCCGTGCCGGGCTCGATCTTCAGCTTGATCCGGCGGTAGCCCTCGGCGAGGTAGTCGCCGACCTGCTCGAGGAGCGCGTCGACGCTCGGGGCGATGCCGACCGAGACGCCACAGGCCACGCGCTCGCGATCGGCGCCGAGGAACGATGCGAGCGACTCGCCGCGCTCACGCAGCCACGCGTCGAGGAACGCGTTCACGAGCGTGGCCTTCGCCATCGGGTTCCCGCGCACGGCCGCGAGCGCCGGCTCCACGCCCTCGGGCTCGAGGTCCCCCGCCCGGAACAGCGCGGGGGCGAGGTGGTCGCGGATCGCGAGCCAGGCTCCCTCGTTGAACTCCTCCGAGAAGCCGGGGTCGACGCCGGTCACGCACTCGCCCCAGCCCGCCGCCCCGTCGGTCTCGACGCGGGCGAGGATGCACACCTTGTCGGTCTCGACGCCGAAGCTCGTTCGGAAGGGGGTCACGAGCGGGAGGCCGATCAGACGGAGCTCGATCGAGCGGACGCGCGTCATGCGAACACGTACGCCGCGTCGGGCGTGAACCCCCGGGCGACCCGCCCGCTCTCCACGCACGCCTCGATCGCCTCGGCCACCGCGTCCCGCCACGCGCGGGCGAGCTCCGGGTGCTCGGTCCGGAGCCGCTCATGGTCTCGGGGAACCCGGACGAGCAGCGGTCCACGCTCGGGTGGGGAGGCGGCCGCCGGCGCCGGCGCGTCGCCGTCCGCATCGAGCAGGACGAAGGCGTCCGCGGCGTCCACCTCCTCGCGTCGATCGAGCAGGTCCCACCGCGCGACCAGACGGTCCGTCCGCTCGCCGCGGTTCACGAGGTCCTCCATCTCACCGTAGTAGTCGCGCTCGAACCGGTCCGCGACCGCGCCGAGCTTCGTGAGGTTCAGCCAGGCGTTCCGCGCGATCACCGGGTCGAACGTCCAGCGCACCACGCGGATGCCGGCCTCGAGCGCCTGGGCGCGCTGTGCGAGCTTCAGCGCGAACCCCACGCCGCGATGCCGGCGATCCGGCAGGGTCGCGAGCATGTGCGAATGCACCACGAGCCCGTCCTCCCGGTCTCTGGCGATCCACCCGAGCACGTACCCGATCAGCTCGCCGCCGGCGTAGGCACCATAGGGAGGGTTCGCGCTGTCGCCGAGCGCCCGGAGCATCTCGCGCGGGATGAGCTGGTGCTCGCCCCACGTCGCGACCATCACCCGGAGGATCGGATCGCCATCCTCGAGCCGTCCGAGCGGCCGGAGCTCAACACCGGCGGCCCGTGCCGCCTCGCGGGCGCGCACCCACGCCTCCTCGACCATCGCGGCGAGTGTAGCCGCGACGCGAACGGGCCCGGGCAGATGCCCGGGCCCGTTCCTACGCGTGCCTCGTGGCCGGTCGCCTAGCCGCCTGCGGGCGGCGGGAGCTCCTGCCACTCGTCCTCGTCGATGTCCTGGCCGCGGCGACGCTTGAAGATGGCCACGACCGCACCCACGATCGCGGCGATGAACGCGATCTTCATGAGCTTGCTGAAGAAGCCGCCCTTCTTGGTCTCCTCGGTCTCCTCGGCCATGGGGGCCTCCTTTCACCGTGGGCCTGGTTGGACTTGAACCAACGACCTCATCCTTATCAGGGATGCGCTCTAACCGGCTGAGCTACAGGCCCCGAAAGAGCGTCTTCGGGGCGTCAACCCTGGCCCTCGGCCAAGCGTACGCGTGGCCTGAGAAGCGTGTCAATCGACGGCCCTGTGCGTCACGCGACGCGGGCGAGGACGGTCAGCGTCGCTCGGACAGGGTGACCTCGACGCCGCCGACGAGGTCCGAGATCAGGTTGTAGAGGAACGCGACGAACACGTTGACGATCGATCCGACCACGACCAGCGCCAGCCCGTACCACATCCCACGCACGAACAGCCAGTCCCCGTGCACGGTGAACCCGGGGCCGAACCCGAGCTCGTCGGCAAGGTCCTCGAGCGAGTCGATCAGCCCCATCGCGCTGAGCATCCCGAACAGGATGACGCCCGCGCCGAGCAGCACGAGCATCACGCAGAAGTAGAAGATCACCGACATCCTGAACACCGACCACGGCCCGACCTTGCGGATCACGACGCGGGCGTGGCGCCGCTGCTCCTTGCGCGTCGGCTTGGGTGCCTTCGCGGGGCGCGCCCGCACCGGGCCTACCGGGGCCGGCCGGTCGCTCACGGGCCCCGTCGAGGCGTCCGCGTCCGCCGCGGCCGGCGCGCGGCCTGCGCGGGGGGGACGGCGGGGTTGCTCCACGGGCTGGCTCATCGATCCTGGCCCTTTCTACGCGGGATATCGCCCGACGGCAACCATCCGGTCACGTCGAGCCTCCCGGCGGGCCGAACGCGACGCGGAAGTGCACCGGCGCGGCCACCGCGAGCACCCCGAGCGTGACGGCCCAGTCGGCGACGCCCGGGTCCTCCTGGAGCAGCAGCGCCCCCGCCCCGAGGGCGGCGCCGAGCACCGCCAGGAGCGCGAGCGGCGCTGTGCCGCGCGTGCGGCGCCACCGCGCGAGCAGCACGAGCATCGCCGTGCCCGAAAGGGCGATGGTGACGACACCGACGGTCGAACGCATCGTCGTGATGCTAGTGGGTCGGCATACGCGACGACCGTGCGGCCGTCGAGCGGCTACTCGCCCTCGACCTGCACGATCACTGGCGCGATCGCGACGACGGTCCCGCCCTCGTCGACCCGCATCGTCCGGACGCCCTGGCTGGCGCGCCCGACGCGGCGGATGTCCGCGGCCGGCACCCGCTGGACCTTGCCCGAGCTCGAGATCGTGAACAGATCCTGCTCCTTCGTCCCGACGAACGCGCCGGCGAGCAGCCCGGTCTTGCGCGTGAGGGTGTGGCCGATGACGCCCTTGCCGCCGCGGCCCTTCACCGGATAGTCCTTCAGCGAGGAGCGCTTCCCGTAGCCCTGTTGCGTGACGCTGATCAGCTCCTCGCCCTGCGACACGACGCCGAGCGCGATGACCTCGTCGTCCTCGGCCAGGCGCATGCCGATCACGCCGGCGGTCTGGCGGCCCATCGGCCGCACGAGCGACTCGCGGAACCGGATCGCCTGTCCCTTGCGCGAGACCAGGATCACGTCGTCCTTGCCGTCCGTGAGCAGGACGTCGACGAGCTCGTCGCCCTGCCGCAGGTTGATCGCGGCCAGGCCGGTCCGCGGGCTGTCGTACTCGGGCAGCAGCGTCTTCTTGACCATGCCCCGGCGCGTCGCGAACAGCAGGAGCCGACCCTCGTCGTAGTCCTTCAGGTGGATGACCGCGTTCACGCGCTCGTCGCCCGAGACGCCCACGAGGTTGGCCGCGTAGGTCCCGCGCGCGGTGCGACCGGACTCGGGGATCTCGTGCACCTTCACCCGGTAGACCCTGCCCTTGCTCGTGAAGAACAGCATCCAGTGATGCGTCGTGGTGGTGAAGACGTGCTTGATGACATCCTCTTCCTTGAGGTTCGCACCGATCACGCCCTTCCCGCCGCGCCCCTGCCGTTTGAACGCGTCGATCGGCTGGCGCTTCACGTAGCCGGCGCGGCTGACCGTGATGACGACGTCCTCCTCCGTGATCAGGTCCTCGGCGTCGAGCTCCCCCTCCTCGGCCTTCAGCTGGGTGCGGCGCTCGTCGGCGAAGCGCCCGCGGATCTCGAGGATCTCTTCCTTGATCAGCGCACGGATCTTCTTCGGGTCCTTCAGGAGCGCCTTCAGGTGACGGATCCTCGTGAGCAGGTCCTTGTGCTCCCGCTCGAGCTCTTCTCGTGCGAGCCGCGTCAGCCGCCGCAGCGGCATGTCCAGGATGTGGTTCGCCTGGATCTCGGAGAGCTTGAACTTCTTCATGAGCTTCGTGCGCGCCTCGTCCGCGTCCTGCGAGCCCCGGATGATCTTGATGACCTCGTCAAGGTTCTGGAGAGCGATGAGCAGGCCCTGGACGATGTGGTCGCGCTCCTCGGCCCGCTTCAGCTCGTACCGCGTGCGACGGGTGACGACGTCGACCTGGTGGTCGACGTAGTAGCCGATCATCTCGGCCAGGTTCAGGGTGCGCGGGACGCCGTCGACGAGCGCGAGCATGATCGCGCCGAAGTTGTCCTGGAGCTGGGTGTGCCGGTACAGCTGGTTGAGGACGACGCGCGGGTTCGCGGCCCGCTTCGTGTAGACGACGAGCCGCATGCCCTCCTTGTTCGACTCGTCGCGGACGTCCGCGACGTCTTTGAGCCGCCCGGCGTTCGCGAGCTCGGCGATCTTCTCGGCGACGCGCGCCTTGTTCACCTGGTACGGGAGCTCGGTCATGACGATCTTCGAGCGACCCGCCGTTCCCTCCTCGATGTGGGCGACGGCCCGGACCTTGATCGAGCCGCGACCCGTCTCGTACATGTCCTTGATGCCCTGCTTGCCCATGACGACGGCGCCCGTCGGGAAGTCGGGACCCTTGATGAACCGCATGAGCTCCTCGGTCGAGGAGTCCGGGTTGTCCAGGTAGTGCGCGACGGCGTCGATCACCTCGCCCATGTTGTGCGGCGGGATGTTCGTCGCCATGCCGACGGCGATGCCTCCGGCGCCGTTCACGAGCAGGTTCGGGAAGCGGCTGGGAAGGACCGTCGGCTCCTGCTCGTAGCCATCGAAGTTGGGGATGAAGTCGACGGTCTCGGCCTCGATGTCGCGCAGCAGCTCGAGCGCCATCGGCGCGAGCCGCGCCTCCGTGTACCGGTACGCGGCGGGCGGGTCACCGTCGACCGAGCCGAAGTTCCCGTGGCCGTCGATGAGCGGTGCGCGCATCGACCAGTCCTGCGCCATGCGCACGAGCGCGTCGTACACGCTCTGGTCGCCGTGCGGGTGGTACTTCTTCAGCACCTCGCCGACGGCCGAGACCGACTTGCGGTGCGGCCGGTCGGGACGCAGCCCCGACTCGAGCATCGACCACAGGATCCGGCGGTGGACCGGCTTCAGCCCGTCGCGGACGTCGGGGAGTGCGCGCCCCACGATGACCGACATCGCGTAGTCCAGGTACGAGCGCTGGAGCTCCTCCTCGAGGCCGACCGGTTCGACCCGCCCGACGAACAGCGGCGTCTCGCCCCCGCCCCCGGCCGCCCGACGCCTAGACATCGAGGTTCTGCACGTCCTTCGCGTTCTGCTCGATGAACTCCTTGCGCGCCTGGACGTCCTCACCCATCAGGACGGTGAACAGACGGTCGGCGAGCGCGGCGTCCTCGAGCGTGACCTGCAGCAACGTGCGGTGCTCCGGGTCCATCGTCGTCGTCCACAGCTGGTCGGCGTTCATCTCGCCCAGCCCCTTGAACCGCTGGGGGTCGAGCTTCTTCCCGTTGCCGTTCTCCTTGCGCCACGTATCCCACTCGCGCTCCGTGTAGAAGTAGAGCTCCTCCTTGCCCTGCTTCAGCAGGTACAGGGGCGGCTGTGCGAGGTAGATGTAGCCGGCGTCGATGAGCTCGCGCATGTTCCGGAAGAAGAACGTCAGCAGCAGCGTCCGGATGTGGGCGCCGTCCACGTCGGCGTCGGCCATGATCACGATCCGGTGGTAGCGGGCCTTGCTGAGGTCGAACTCCTCGCCGATCCCGGTCCCGATCGCGGTGATGAGCGCCTGGATCTCGAGATTCTCCAGGACCTTGTGCAGCCTCGCCTTCTCGACGTTCAGGATCTTGCCGCGGATCGGCAGGATGGCCTGGCTGGCTCGGTCGCGCGCCTGCTTGGCCGAGCCGCCGGCGCTGTCGCCCTCGACGATGTAGATCTCGCACGCGCCCGGGTCGGTCAGCTGACAGTCCGCGAGCTTGCCGGGAAGCCCACCGCCCTCGAGGAACGACTTGCGCCGCGCGATGTCGCGCGCCTGCTTCGCCGCCAGACGGGCCTTGGCCGCCGACGAGCCCTTCGTGACGACCCGCTTCGCGTCGCCCGGGTGCTCCTCGAACCACGTCATCAGGTGCTCGTTCACGGTGGTCTCGACGAGCGAGCGCATCGACGCGTTGCCGAGCTTCGTCTTCGTCTGTCCCTCGAACTGGGGATCGCGCAGCTTCACGGAGACGATCGCCGTGAGACCCTCGCGGACGTCCTCGCCGAGGAGGTTGTCGTCCTTCTCCTTCAGCAGGCCCTTGTTGCGCGCGTAGCGGTTCACGACGTTCGTCAGGGCCTTCTTGAGACCCTCCTCGTGCATCCCCCCCTCATGGGTGTTGATCGTGTTCGCGAACGAATGGATCGACTCCGCGTATCCGGTGTTCCATTGGAGCGCGACCTCGACCTCGGCGTCGGGCACCTTCTCCTCCATGTAGGCCACGCGGTTGTGCAGGGTCTCCTTGCCGGTCGACAGGTGCTTCACGAAGTCCGCGATGCCGCCCGACGCCTTGAACACCTGCTTCGTCGGCGGATCGGCGCGCTCGTCGATCAGCTGGATCTCGATCCCTTTCGTGAGGAACGCCTGCTCTTGGAGACGCTCGGCGAGCATGCGGGGATCGAGCTCCGTGGACTCCGTGAAGATCTCCGGGTCCGGCCAGAAGGTGATGATCGCCCCGCTCTTGCGGGAGGCCTTGCCCTTCGTGAGCTTGCTCGTACGCTTGCCGCGAGAGAACGTCTGCGTCCACGTGAACCCGTCGCGCATCACCTGCGCGGTCATCTTCTCCGAGAGGGCGTTCACGACCGAGACGCCGACGCCGTGGAGCCCGCCCGAGATCCGGTAACCCTCGCCGCCGAACTTCCCGCCGGCGTTGAGCGTGGTCAGCACGACCTCGACCGCTGGGCGGCGGTCCTTCGCCTTCGGGATCGGCTTCACGGGGATACCGCGGCCGTTGTCCTCGACCTGGCACGAGCCGTCCTTGCGAAGGCGCACGATGATCCGGTCACAGAACCCCGCCATCGCCTCGTCGATCGAGTTGTCGACGACCTCGTACACCAGGTGGTGGAGGCCTCGAGCCGAGGTGGTCCCGATGTACATGCCGGGGCGCAGCCGGACATGCTCGACGCCCTCGAGGACCTGGATGTCCTGCGCCTCGTAGTGACCAGGCTTCTTCGTCTTCGGCACTGCTGCTGTTGCCAATCGCCCTCCACTCACCCGGGCACGCCGGTGGTCGGTGCGCCTTTCGTGGGCCGCGGATCGCGCCGGACGCGCCCCCCAATCCTATCAAGCGGAGGGGTCGCGCGACCCGGTTCCGCGGACCTCACGAACCCCAGTTCTAGCCTTGCGCTACAACGGTTTCCGAGGGTCTCCTCGGACGACGACCTGCACCCGCTTGACCTCGTCGCCACCGAGCGCCTCGTTCGCGCGAACACGGATCTCGTCGAAGAGGAATCGGGCCTGCGCTCCCCACGGACCGGTGCTCGCGGCGACGACCAGGACCCCGTGCTCCAGGGTCACCGGGGCGGTCTCGGCGGCGAGACGGGGGCCCACGACGGCGCCCCACTCGGCGGCCAGGCGGCCGATCGGGAGCCCGCGCGCGAACACCTGCTCGCGCAGGAGCCCGTCGAGGACGTCGCCGATCGGCGTCTCCTCCAGCGTCCGCCGGTCGCGTCGCCCCCGCCAGCCCTTGCTGTGCGGCATCAGGTGCGCACCTCCACGGCGCCGGCCTGCACGTCCCACACCTGGCTCGCATGAGCCGGCACGTGGGTCTCGTCCGCGACGGACACGAGCACCTGTCCGCGCCCCGTCAGGCGCTCGGCGACCTGCCGCTGTCGGCGCGGGTCGAGCGCGGAGAACGGGTCGTCGAGCAGCACCACCGGCTGCTCGCCCACCTCGTCGGAGATCGCGGATGCGAGCCCGAGCCGAAGGCAGAGCGCCGCGGCCCATCCCTCGCCGTGGCTCGCGAACGCGCGGGCCCCGAGGTCTCGGACCGCCAGGTCCAGGTCGTCGCGGTGCGGCCCCACGAGGGTGGTTCGGCGGACGAGCTCGTCGGAACGGCGCTCGGCCAGGCGAGCGCGGAAGTCGTCCTCGAGCGGCTCGCCCGACACGGACGGCCGATACGAGCACGCGAGACCGTACCCGGCCAGGTGCCGGTACTCCTCCTCGGCCGGCGGTGCGAGCCGGGCGGCGGCCTCGGCGCGGAACCGCGTGAGCGCGCTGCCCGACTCCACCAGCTCCGCGTCCCACGCCTCGAGCCCTGTCGGCTCGCCGCGTCCCTCCCAGTCCTTCAGCAGGCGGTTGCGCTGTCGGAGGGCTCGGTCGTACGCGGTGATGGCCCCCTCCTTGAGCGGCCACAGCGCTCGGATCGCCTCGTCGAGGAAGTCCCGGCGCCTCGACGGATCGCCGATCACGATCGCCTGGTCCTCGGGCGCGAAGAACACCGCGCGCACCTGGCGTCGCAGATCTCGGCGTCGGCGGACCGCAGAGCGGTTCAGTTGCGCCCTGCTGGCGCCGCGACCGGGGATCTCGACCTCGACGAGCATGCGGCCGTTCTGCGTCTCGACCTCTCCCCTGGCGAACGCGCGCTCGGCGCCGCGCCGCACGACCGGCTCGGCCGAGGACGTCCGGGGCGAGCCGAGGAAGAACAGGAAGGCGATCCCCTCCATCAGGTTCGTCTTGCCCTCCCCGTTCGGCCCGACGATCACCACGAGCCCCTCGGGCACGTCCTCGACCCGCGTGTGGGCGTGGTTACGGAAGTCCCGGAGCTCGGCCCAGGAAAGGCGCAACGCCCCCGGCCTAGCCGACGGGCGTCGGCAGCCGGACCGGCATCACGAGGTAGGTGAACTCGTCGCCCTCGCCCCGTACGATCCCGTGTTTCAGCCCGTCCCGCACCTCCAGGCGCACGGTCTCGCCACTCGCCGCCGAGAGGAACCGGACGAAGAATTCCAGCAGCGGCAGGATC
>DAIUEM010000032.1:0-12485 GCA_036845105.1 Actinomycetota bacterium
ACCATGTAGTAGATGCCGTCGACCGCGCCCCAGTCGTGGACGGCGACGATGTTCGGATGCGACAGGACCGCGGCGGCGCGCGCCTCCCTGCGGAACCGGTCGACGAACCCCTGGTCCGCCGCGAGCGGGCGATGCAGCACCTTGATCGCCACCTCGCGCGCGAGGACGGCGTCGTGCGCACGGAAGACCTCGCCCATGCCGCCGGCGGCGATGCGGTCGACGATGTGGTAACGGCCGTCGAGGGTGACGAGCTCGAACGCGTCGGCGCGACCGGTGCTCGATCGCTCGGGGATCGTGCTGTTGGACGTGGCGGGACCTCCGTCGCAGGCAGATGTGAGGGGCCGGGGGCGCGTCCGGACGCCCATCGTAACGTGGATATAGGGTCGGATGGTGGATACGAGCCCGCGTCCCCCGCACGACGAGGATCTCGACACCGCCTTCGCCAGGATCGAGGCGGCCGTTCGCGAGGGGGATACGGATCTGTCGCGGCTCGGGTTCTGGCGACTGGTTCGGCGCCTGAAGCACGACCCGTCCCTCGCCGCGCGATGGGCGGACGTCGCGGGCCGGATCGACCGCGATGCGTTCGAGGGCGCGGTGCGGCTGCGGGCCCCCGTGTGGTTCGGTAACGCAGTGCTGATGATCGGAACGGCCGTTGGGGGGCTCGCGGTCGTCGTGGCGATGCGCGTCGATGACGAGGTCGTCGCGGGAATCGCCCTCGTCCTCGCTGCCGGTATCTGGTCGGGCTCCGTGCACGGCCTTGCGCACTGGGTCGTCGGGCGGCTCGTCGGCATCCGGTTCGTCTGCTACTTCGTCCGGATGGCGGTGCCGCCCTGGCCGGGGCTGAAGACGGACTACGGGACGTATCTGCGCACGCCGGCGAGCGCTCGGGCGTGGATGCACGCGTCGGGCGCGCTCGCGACGAAGGCCGCGCCGTTCGTGGCGCTGGCGTTCTGGTGGGCGACCGACGCGCCCGCCTGGGCCGCGTGGGCGTGCGCCGCGCTCGGCGTCTTCGAGATCGTGACCGACATCGCGTTCTCGACGAAGTCCAGCGACTGGAAGAAGGTCGCGCGCGAGCGCCGCATCGCGCGCACCGTCGCGTCGCGAGCGTGAGACGCGCGCTCGCCGTTGCGGCGCTCGCCGTCGCTGTGACGGCATGCGGGACCGCGGACGAGCCTGGCGAGCCGGGAGCGGGTGGCGGTGGCACCCCGGCTCTCGTCGCGCGAGTCGTCGACGGCGACACGGCCGAGATGCTGCTCGGCGGCCGCGAGGTCGACGTACGGTTCATCGGGATCGACACGCCCGAGTCCGTCGCGCCCGACCAGCCGGTCGAGTGCTTCGCCGAGCAGGCGTCGGGCTACACGGAGTCGCGCATCCAGGGTCGCACCGTGCGTCTCGAGTTCGACGTCGAACGCCGGGACCGGTACGGCCGCACGCTGGCGTACGTCTGGATCGGCGATGAGCTGTTCAACGAGACCCTGCTCGCAGAGGGCTACGCGGTGGTCACGACGTTCCCTCCGAACGTCAGGTACGTCGACCGCTTCGTCGCGGCTCAGCGCTCGGCCCGCGAGGGCGGCCGAGGCCTGTGGGGCGCCTGTCCCTAGCAACGGTCGCGGGAGGTCCTCCGCTGGCCCGGGGCGCCGTCGCCCCCGCGTTCCTTCGCTAGACTCGGGTCGAACCGGGGAGCTCGGGGCACCGGGCTGAGAGGCGGGCACCGCGCGCCCGCGACCCGACGAACCTGATCCGGGTAATGCCGGCGGAGGGAGGACATGGCGCGACTCGATCCCCGTGCGCTCGGTGTGTATGTGGTCACGTCGAGCGGCCTCGTGCCCGGCCGAGGGCATCGTGACGTGGCCGTCGCCGCCATCGCCGGGGGAGCCACGGCGGTCCAGCTCCGCGCGAAGGAGCTGGGTGACGAGGAGCTGGCACCCCTCGCCGAGGAGCTCGCGGCCAGGTGCCGCGCCGCCGGCGTCCTGTTCGTGGTGAACGACCGCGTCGACGTCGCGGTCCACAGCGGGGCCGGAGCGGTGCACGTGGGCCAGTCCGACGAGCTCGAGCGCCTCCGCGAGCGGATCGGCCCGGACGTGGTCCTCGGCATCAGCGTGGAGGACGCGGAGCAGGCCCAGCGGGCCGAGGCGGCCGACGCCGACTACCTGGGGGTCACGGTGTGGTCCACCCCGACGAAGCCGGACGCTCGGCCGGCGGGGCTCGAGGGGGTGCGCGCGGTCGCCGGGGCCACGCCGCTCCCGATCGTCGGGATCGGCGGGATCGGTCCGGCGACCGCGGCCGAGGTCCTCGCCGCCGGCGCGGCCGGCGTGGCGTTCGTCTCGGCGGTGGGCGCGGCGGACGACCCGGTGTCCGCGACGCGTCTGCTGGCCGAGGTCGTGAGCAGATGGAAGGCGGGGGAGCGATGACGCAGCAGCGGACGGGCAAGGCGACGGCGGAGCTGTTCGAGCAGGTGATCCATCGGCGTCTGGGCGCGAGCGACCCCGACGTCCTCGTCGGCCCCCAGCACGGCGTGGACGTGGGGGTGGTGCGGGTCGCCGACGGCGTCGCGATGGCGCTCACGGCGGACCCGGTCTTCGTGGTGCCGGCCTACGGCTGGGAGCGGGCGGCGTGGTTCGCGGCGCACATCCTGGCCTCGGACGCGTCGACGAGCGGGCTGCCGTTGCGGTGGATGGCCATCGACCTCAACCTGCCGCCGGAGATCACGGACGAGGAGCTCGCGGCGCTGTGGGACGCGTTCCACCGCGCGTGCGAGGGTATGGGCATCGCCATCGTCACCGGCCACACGGCGCGCTACGACGGGTGCACGTGGCCGATGGTCGGCGGGGCCGTGTGCATCGCGAGCGGCCCCGAGGACCGCTTCGTGACCCCGACGATGGCGCGCCCCGGCGACGCGGTCGTTGTGACGAAGGGCGCGGCGATCGAGGCGACGGCGCTGTTCGCCGCGACGTTCCCGGAGCGGCTGACGTCGGCCATCGGCGCGGACGCCGTCCGAGCCGCCGAGGCCCTGTTCGAGCAGATGACGGTCGTCCCCGAGGCCGTGGTGGCGCGCCGTTTCGGTCTGCGCGACGAGGGCGTGACCTCGATGCACGACGCGACCGAGGGCGGGGTCCTCGGCGGCCTCACCGAGGTGGCGGCAGCCGCCGGCATCGGCATGCGCGTGGAACTCGCGGCGATCCCGGTCCGCCCCGAGGTGCGGGCGGTGTGCGAGCACACGGGGATGGATCCCTACGTCGCGATCAGCGAGGGCACGCTCATCGCGACGGTGGTCCCGGACCGCGCCGAGGCGCTCGTCGAGGCGCTCGCCGTCGAGGGGATCCAGGCCGCGATCGTCGGCTCGATGACCGAGCGCGGAGCGCCGACCGTCCTCGTGACCGAGGAGGGGGAGCGGCCCCTCGAGCATCCCGGGCTCGATCCGTTCTGGGGCGCCTTCGGCCGGTGGGCGCAGGAGGCCGCCGGCATCGCCGAGGCCGGGTAGCGTCGGATCGCGGGACGGGTCAGCGGCCGCGGGCGCTCGGGCGCCAGCGGAACTCCTCGGCCAAGATCGCGTACCGGACGTGGTCGCGCCACCGGCCGCCGATCTTCAGGTAGCGCGGCGAGTACCCCTCGCGACGGAACCCCAGGCGCCCGAGGAGCGCGATCGAGCGCTCGTTCTCGGGCCGGACGTTCGCCTCGACCCGGTGCAGGCCGACGTCGCGGAACGCCGTCCGCAGGACGAGCGCCACGCCCTCGGTCATGTAGCCGTTCCCCTCGTACGGCGCGAAGCCGAAGTAGCCGAGGTACGCGCTCCGGAAATCGCCGAGGAAGATCTGGCTGAGGTTCCCCACGCCGACGATCGCGTCGTCCTCCGCCCGGCAGATCAGGCGGACGCGCTCGGTCGGCGCCTCGGCCCGACGGAGCAGCGCCGCGAAGCCCTCCGGCGTCTCGGGCGGGTAGGTCCACGGCCGGTGGAGCCGCCGGCTGGCGCGCGCGCGAGGAACTCGTCCCGGTCGGCGGGACGCGGCTCGCGCAGGAAGACCCGGTCGGTGCTCGCTCGCATCGGGTGAACGCTAGCCGACCGGGTAGGCTCCGTGCCGGATGGACCTGGTGACGATCGGCGACGTGATGGTCGACGTGCGTGTGGAGACCGGAGCGCTCGCCCGCGGCGGCGACGTGCACGGGCACGTGCTCGTCCAGCCGGGAGGGAGCGCGGCGAACGCCGCCGTGTGGGGCGCGTGGTCCGGCGCTCGGACGGGTCTGGTCGGCAGGGTCGGAGACGATCTCGCCGGCCGGATCCTGCGCGAGGCGCTCGTGGAGCGTGGCGTCGACCCGCGGCTCGCCGTCGACCCCGACGTCCCGACCGGCACGATGCTCGTGGTCCACGAGGCGGGGGAGCGCTCGATGGTGGCCGACCGGGGCGCGAACGCGCGCCTGTCGCCCGCGGACCTGCCCGAGACGATCCGGGCGGCGGCCGTGCTCGTCTCGGGGTACCTGCTCCTGCACGAGGGCTCGCGGCCGGGGGCGCTCGCCGCACTCGATCGCGCCGAGGCCCGGTACGTCGGCGTCGACCCGGCGTCGTGGCCGCTCGTGGAGGCCTTCGGCGTGGAGCGGTTCCTGACGGAGACCGAGCGGGCGAACGTGATGCTGGCCAACTCGCTCGAGGCTCGGACCCTGACGGGCGAGGAGGGCGAGGCCGCCGCCCGGTCGCTGTCGAAGCACTACGCGATCGCCGTCGTGAAGCTCGGGGCCCAGGGTGCGCTCGCCGGCGTCGGGGACGAGGTGCTCGAGGAGCCCGCGGAGCCGGTCACGGAGATCGATCCGACCGGCGCCGGCGACGCGTTCGACGGCGTCTTCCTCGCGATGCTCTCCCTCGGCGCTGGCCCGGCGGAGGCGCTCCGGCGGGCGTGTCACGCGGGCGCGCGCCAGGTCTCGAGCCACCGCTCGTGGCCGGACGGGATGGCGTCGTGAGCGAGCTCGTCGAGCCCTCCGAGCAGGTCCGAGCGGCGCTCGATGCGGGGGAGCCGGTCGTCGCCCTCGAGACGAGCGTGCTGTCCCAGGGCCTGCCGGTCCCGCGCAACGCCGAGGCCGCCGAGCGGATGTCGGCCGAGGTCCGCTGGGCCGGCGCGGTCCCGGCGTGGGTGGGTGTCGTCTCGGGGGCGGTTCGGGTGGGGCTGACCGAGACCGAGCTCGAGCGCTTCTGCCAACCGGAGGGTATCTCGAAGGTCGCGCGCCGCGACCTGCCGATCGCCGTCGCGAGCGGCGGGCTCGGGGCGACGACGGTCTCGACGACGATCTGGGCCGCGGCCGCGGCCGGGATCCGGGTCGGGGCCACCGGCGGGATCGGCGGCGTGCACCCGGGGAGCGGCGACGTCTCGGCCGACCTGCTGGAGCTCTCGCGCACCCCGATCCTGCTCGTGTGCGCGGGTCCGAAGTCGATCGTGGATCCGGTGGCGACGGCGGAGCGGCTCGAGGAGCTCGGCGTGGCCGTCGTCGGCTACGGCGTGGACCGGATGCCCTTCTTCCTCGCCGACGAGTCGCCGGTCGAGCTCGAGCACCGGGTCGACACGCCGGCCGAGGCCGCCGCGCTCGCGCGCGCGCACCGCGAGCTCGGGATCCCCTCGGCCGTGTTGCTGTGCAACCCCGTCCCGGGCTCGCACGCGATGGACGCGACCGCGGTCGCCGAGGCCGTGCGCCGATGCGAGGCCCGCGCCGAGCGCGAGGGCGTCCGCGGCAAGGCCCTCACGCCGTTCCTGCTCTCGGCGCTGGCGCGGGAGACCGGCGGCGCGAGCCTGGAGGCGAACCTGGCCCTCCTGGCCTCGAACGCCCGCCTTGCCGCAGAGATCGCCGTCGCGCTGGTGTGCTGATCCCCGGAGGCGTGAGCCTCAGCGGAGCCAGGTCTTCACGATCGCCTTCGAGAAGTTCCAGCCGTACCGCAGCGACTTCGGTTTCTTCGACTCGCCGCCGCGCCGCGTGAGGAAGGTGACCGGCACCTCGACGACGCGGGCGTGCTGCCGGAGCGCCTCGATCGTGACCTCCGACGTCCAGAACTGGTCCTGCTCGAGGATCAGCTTGCGGAGCATGTCGGCCCGGGTCGCCCGGTACCCGCTCGAGATGTCGGTGACGCGCTGGCCGGTGAGCAGCGTCACGACCCACGAGAAGAAGTGCACGCCCACGTGGCGGATGACGGACTCGCGCTCGAAGTCGCCGAGCATACGCGAGCCGTTCACGTGGTCCGCCTCGCCCGCGATGATCGGGGCGACGAGCGTGGGGAGCTCCTCGGGCTGGTGCTGGCCGTCGGCGTCGATCGTCACGACGATGTCGGCTCCGAGCTTCAGCGCGATGTCGTAGCCGACGCGCAGCGCGAGCCCGCCGCCGCGCCGGATCGGCAGGCTCGCCGCGAGCGCCCCCGCGAGGCGCGCGGCGTCCGCGGTGCCATCGTCCGAGTGGTCGTCGATCACGATCGGCACCACGTGGTGGCCGTCGATCTCCTTCGGCATCGCCTCGATCACGTCGCCGACGTTCTCCGCCTCGTTGTAGGCGGGCGAGACGACGACGATCCGCTTGCCCTCCGGGATCCGCTCCGCCGCAGTCCAATCGAAGGCCGTGTGCCCGAGCGACTCGACGAGCAGCCGGATGCTCCGCTCGTTCGTATCGGCCTCCGACTGCGTCCGGATCAGGAGCAGGAACAGCACGACGACCGCGACCAGCAGCACGGCGGTGAGTCGCTGTCCGCTCCCGGGCTCGAAGTTGAAGACCTCGAAGAGCGGGTTGAACAGGGACGGCGCGATCGCCAGGACGAGGACCGCGATCGAGATGACCGACGTGGTGATGAGGTTCAGGCGGCTGATCCGCCGTCGCCCGTACCGGTACACCGCGAGCGCGAACAACGCCGCGGCGAGGATCCCGCCGACGATCCGAAGGGCCAGCACGGTCCCTCACTCTAGCCGAGCGGCGGCGACCACCCGGCGGCGGGGCTCAGCGGGGGACGCGGTCGCGGAGCACGCCGCGCCAGCGCGTCCGCGGGTCGATCCGGTCGGGGATCACCCGGTGCTTGTACCGCTCCATCTGGTCGAACATCGACTCGATCAGCGTCTCCGAGAGCAGGTGCGGCTCCAGACCCAGGTCGAGGAGCTTCGTGTGCGTCGCGTTGTAGTAGTGCTCCTCCATCTCGACCCGCGGGTTCTCGACGTGCACGGGCTCCGCCTGCAGCCCGTGGTGCAACGCCGCCTCGCGCACGATCTCGGCCAGCTCGTTGATCGAGAACTGCTCGGTGAACTGGTTGAAGACGCGGAACTCGCCCTCGTCGGCGGGATTCAGCACCGCGAGCTCGACGCACCGCATCGTGTCGAGGATGTTGAGGTACCCGCGGGTTTGGCCGCCCTTGCCGTACGCCGTGAGCGGGTGGCCGATCACCGCCTGGAGGCAGAACCGGTTGAGCGCGGTGCCGAACAGCTCGTCGTAGTCGAACCGCGTGACCAGGCGCTCGTCGAGCTTCGTCTCCTCGGTCTCGATGCCGTACACCACGCCCTGGTTCAGGTCGGTGGCGCGCAGGCCCCAGATCCGGCAGGCGAAGTGGATGTTGTGGGAGTCGTGCACCTTCGACAGGTGGTAGAAGCTCCCGGGCAGCTTGGGGAACGGCAGCACGTCGGAGCGCCCCTTGTGCTGGATCTCGATGAAGCCCTCCTCGATGTCGATGTTCGGCGTCCCGTACTCGCCCATCGTCCCGAGCTTCACCAGGTGCGCGTCCGGCACGATCTCGGCCATCGCGTACAGCACGTTCAGCGTGTTCGTGACGTTGTTCGTCTGCGTGAACACCGCGTGCTCGCGGTCGATCATCGAGTACGGCGCGCTCGGCATCTCGCCGTAGTGGACGATCGCCTCCGGCTGGAACTCGGAGAACACGCGCTCCACGACGCCCCAGTCCGTCAGATCCCCCTCCGTGACGCCGATCTCCAGTCCGGTGACGTCCTTCCACGCCCGCGCCCGGGCCGGCAGCGTCTCGAGGATCGGGGTGAGGGAATCGGTGCCGTTCTCCTCGTGCATCCGCCGCCGGAGGTAGTTGTCGAGGGCGTGGACGTCGTGGCCGCGCTTCGAGAAGTACATCGACGTGGCCCAGCCGAGGTACCCGTCGCCGCCGAGGATCAGGATGCGCATGGCGTTCCTTTCGCAGGTGGTGTGGGAGCGCCGCCATCCTAGCAACCTGCGGAAACACGGCCGGGCGCGTCAGGCGAGGTCGGAGAGCTCCTCGAGCACCCGGTCCACCTCGGCGGGCGTGTTGTAGTGGCAGAACCCGATCCGCACGGCGCCGCCGGTCTCCTGCAGCCCCAGCCGCTCCATCAGCTCGAGCGCGTAGTAGTGGCCGTCCCAGACGAAGATCCCCCGCTCGCCGAGCGCCTTCGCGGTCTCGAGCGGGTGCCGGTCGCCCACGCGAACGGCGAACGTCGGCGTGCGCTCGGCCAGGCGCTCGGGGTCGGTGATCCCGTAGACGCGCAGCCCGGGGATCGACCGCACCCCCTCGAGGAACCTCGCGGCCAGGACGTGCTCCCGGGCGGCGAATGCGTCGAACGCCGCCGCCACGGCCTCGCGTCTGGAGTGGCCTGCGGGAACGCCGTGCGTCCGACCGACCTCGGCGAGGTATCCCACCGTCGCGGTCCACCCCGCGAAGCCCTCGTGGTTCTGCGTCCCGGTCTCGAAGCGATCGGGGAGGTCGTCGCTCGCGGGCCGCACCTTGTACGGCGTGAGCGAGCGGAGGAGCTCGCGGCGGCCGAACAGGATCCCCAGGTGCGGCCCGAAGATCTTGTACGGCGAGACGGCCAGGAGGTCGGCGCCGAGCGGCCGGACGTCGATCGACCGGTGCTGCGCCAGGTGGACGCCGTCGAAGACGACGATCGCCGTGGTGCGCTCGTGCACGATGCGAGCGAGGTCGGCGGCCGGCGTGATCGTGCCGACCGCGTTCGAGGCCAGCGTGACCGCCACGACCTTCGTCCGCTCGGAGAGCGCCTCCTCGAACGACGCGAGGTCGAGCGTCACGTCGTCGTCGCGGACGTCGACCCATCGGACGGTCGCGCCGGCATCCTGAGCCGCCAGGACCCACGGGCGGACGTTCGCGTCGTGGTCCAGGCGCGTGACGACGACCTCGTCGCCGGGCTCGAGCGTCCGTCCCACCGAGCGCGAGATCGCGAGCAGCAGCGTCGTGGCGTTCGGTCCGAAGACCACCTCGTCCGGGTCCGCGTGCAGCAGGTCGGCCGCGGCCGCGTGCGCGTCCACGATCGTGCGGTCGGTCTCCTGGCTCGTCGCGAAGGCGCCGTGTGCGTTCGCGTTGCTCGACCGCAGGTACGCGCCCATGGCCTCGATGACGGTCTCGGGCACCTGCGAGCCGCCGGGCGCGTCGAGGAAGACCGCCGGCCGGCCGTCGTGCTCGCGCGCGAGCGCCGGGAAACGGGCGCGCAGCGCCGAGAGGTCGGACGTGGACATCGCGCGTAGCCTCCCGCACGGATCCGTCGGCGACAACCTCGCTACGATGCCGTCGATGCCCCGCGACATCCCGATCGACGACCTGCTCGGGTTCCTCGATCGTCCGATCACCTCCGTCCTCGCCACGCACGGACGCGACGGCCGCGTCCGGCTCTCGCCCGTGTGGCACGAGTGGCGCGACGGCGGGTTCAACGTCGTGGCGCTCGCCGGAAGCGAGAAGGTGCGGCACATCCGGCGCGACCCGCGGGTGAGCTTCGTCGTCGCCGAGCAGACGTATCCGTGGACCGGCGTCGAGCTCCACTGCGACGCAACGATCCTGACCGACGGGGTCGAGGGCGTCGCCCGCCGCATCAACGCCCGGTACGAGGGCGCCGAGCGGGCCGAGGACTTCACCCAGGAGACGGCACCCAGCTCGGTCGTCCTGCGTCTCGAGCCGGGCACGCTCCGTACCTGGAACTACGCCGACGAGGAGGGGGAGTGAGATGCGGTTCGGACTCGATGTCGCGCAGCACCAACTCACGTGGGACCAGATCCTCGAGCGGACCCGGTTCGCCGAGGACGCGGGGTTCGAGGGCGCCTGGGTGTTCGACCACTTCACCGCCCTGTACGCCGACCCCGACGGACCGTGCCTCGAGGGCTGGACCCTCCTCGCCGGGCTCGCGGCGGCGACATCGCGGATCCGGCTCGGCACCCTGGTGACGGGGATGACGCACCGGCCCCCCTCGATCCTCGCGACCGAGGTCGTGACCGTCGACCACATCTCGGGCGGCCGTGTCGAATGCGCCGTCGGCGCCGCGTGGAACGTCGAGGAGCACACCGAGCTCGGCATCCCGTTCCCATCGCTGGCCGGACGGATGGATCGGCTCGAGGAGGGCGTGCAGGTCCTGAAGCTCCTGATGAGCGGGGAGCGCGTGTCGTTCGAGGGCAGGCACTACCGCCTCGACGGCGCGCTCTTCCGTCCGAAGCCGGTCCAGCGGCCACATCCGCCGATCTGGATCGGCGGCAAGGGGAGGACGCGGACGCTGCCGACGGTCGGGCGGTTCGCCGACGCCTGGCACGGCTGGGTCGAGTCGCCCGAGGGGCTCCGCGAGCTGAACGCGATCGTCGACCGCTCGGCGGAGGGGGCCGGCCGTGACCCGGCCTCGATCCTGCGCTCCGCCGGCCTGTCGATCAGCGAGCCGTGGGACGAGGTGAGGCGCACGTTCGAGTGGATGCGCGACGGCGGCATCGGCTACCTCACGGTGAGCTGGCCGAGCGAGGGTCTCGCCCGCGTCGAGGAGTTCGTCGACCGCGTCATGCCGAAGCTCGACTGAGATCCTGATGGGGGCCTCTTCTGGTGTGAGGTGGTGCTATCCGCTCCGCGCCATGATGAGCGCCGTCGCCACTTCACGAAGTTGGCGGACCGTGATATCCGGGAGCCACCCGAAGATGGTGATGAACACACCATCTCGAACGAGTGCCACAGAACCCGGCTGGTCTTCCGAGAGCACGCCGGGTGGGATCACTCGCACATCGGTCGTCCCGATCGTCTCGTAGGTCACGGGGGAGGTCCTGTGGGAAGTCCGAGACCAGCGGCTCCTCGTCGCCGGGAGATACCGGCGTCAGGTGGATCTCGAGTCCCGATGCATACCAGAGAGCGACTTGAACAGACGCATCATCGCGATCCGTTCCTGCACCTTGGACCCAAACCGCGACGACTCCCTCCTCGGTCGTGAGCGGGTGGTCCGGGCGCGGGATGGGGAACGGCGCGAGGTCGCTCGCCCGCGAAAGGCTCACGCGTTCGGCGCTCGGAAAGGGGATCTCGTGGGGTGTCATGTATCCCTCGATGCCAGGCGCCTCGGGGGTACCGTCGCCGCGATCAGACAGGTTGACCAGGAGTACGGGGACCGCCATGGCGAGGAGGAGGATGGTTCCCACAAGAACGCTTCTACCCTTGCTCATCGCCGCTCATCGATCGTGGGGATCCCGGGCCGAGCGCAGGAAGGGCGGCGAGCATGACACATCCACTACCACTCGGATGGATCGGCTCGAGGGGTGGCGTGCAGGTCCTGAAGCTCCTGATGAGCGGGAGCGCGTGTCGTTCGAGGGCGAGCACTACAGGTTGACCAATGCGTTGTAGCGGCCGGGGCCCGTGCAGCGGCCTCACCCGCCGATCTGGATCGGGGGAACGGGCCGCGAGCGCCTCCTCCCGATCGCGGGACGCTACGCGGACGTGTGGCACGGATGGGCAGATACGCCGCACGAGTACGCCCAGATGAACGCGACGGTCGACCGCGCCGCCGAGGAGGCGGGGCGCGATCCCTCGAGCGTCGCGCGGGCCTCGAGCTCGTCGATCAGCGAGCCGTAGGACGAGGTGAAGAGGAGCTTCGAGTGGCTGTGGGACGGAGGCGTCTCGTACCTTCACGTCGAGTGGCCCGCCGAGGGCAAGCCACGGCTCGAGGAGTTCGTCGAGCAGGTTCTGCCCGGCCTCGACAAGCCGTCGGCGGCGGACGTCCACGCCCGGGTATCGGAGGTGTGGGGGTCCCAGCCGTGGAAGGGACCAACGGACTTGCGCGCGATGAGGGCTCCGAGGTACGACCAGATCGCTGCTCGCATCGAGGGTGCCCGCTACCGCGGAGGGCGACAGCGCACCCCGGACGAAGGAGGGATCATGGCGCACCCGAACGCCGACTTCGTTCGCAAGGGAGTCGAGGCCATGATCGCGGGGGACATGGCCACGGTCAGCGAGATGATCGCGGACGATGCGAAGTTCCACTGGCCGGGAACCAGCCGCGTATCCGGAGACATCGAGGGCAAGGAGGCGATCCTCGAGTCGCTCGCCGTCATGCCCGAGGACATAACCTCCTGGCAGTCGGAGCTCCACGCGGTCCTGGCGGACGACGAGCACGCGGTCGTGCTCCTCAAGAACACCGCCGTCCGCGGCGGCGAGACCTTCCTGCTGGACGTGGTGCAGGTCTTCCACATCGCGGACGGTAAGCTGACCGAGGGGTGGGGCACGCCGGTCGATCGCGCCGTGTTCGAGGCGGTCT
>DAIUEM010000033.1:0-12440 GCA_036845105.1 Actinomycetota bacterium
CGCTCGCCTCGTCGAGACCGGTGCCGACCCCGAGCGCATCGCGCTCGTGACCCGCTCCAAGCGCGACCGGGTCGAGGCCCGTGCCGCGCTTCTCGACCGGCTCGCGGTTCCGCTCCCGTCGGTCCGGGTGTTCACGGTGCACGCGCTCGCGTACCACGTGCTCGGGCTCCGGTACACGGTCCTCGGCTACGCGGAGCCGCCGCGCGTGCTCTCGGCCGCCGATCACTTCGCGCGCGTCCGGGCGCTCCTGCAGGACGAGGACCCGGTCGCCTGGGGCGATCTCGGCTCGCTGCTCCCGCTGCGGGGGTTCGCGGACGAGGTCCGCCACGTCGTGCTCCGAGCGCAGGAGGCGCTCCTGTCGCCCGAAGACCTCCTCGAGCGCGCTGAGCGCGCCGGGCTGACGGCCTGGCGGGGGCTCGGCCTGTTCTATCGTCGGTACACCGACGTCCTCGCCTCGGACGGCACCGTCGACTTCGCGGGCCTCGTCGCACAGGCGGCGAAGGCGGCCGACGGCGGCGCCCCGCCGTTCGAGCACGTGCTCGTGGACGACTACCAGGACGCGACGATCTCGTTCGAACGACTCGTGACGGGCCTCGAGCCGCCGGACCTGGTCGTCGCGGGGAACCCCGATGCGCACGTGTTCTCGTTCCAGGGGACCACCGACGTGCCGCTCAGGCGATTCGCCGACCTGCTCGATGCCCCCGTCGTCGCCTTCGGCACCCGCCACCGTGGTGCCGCGGCGCCGCCGGTCGAGGGGTGGCGGGCGCCCCACGTCTCGGAGGAGCTCGCGTCCGTCGCGCGGGAGCTTCGGCGCATCCACGTCGAGGACGACGTGCCGTGGAGCGGGCTCGCGGCGATCACGCGCCGACAGGGCGCGCAGATGGCGGCGCTCGTGCGTGCGCTCGACGACGCCGGGATCCCGCACACGGGTCTCGACGCCGGTCCGATACCCGGCGGCTCGCCCGCCACGGTCCCGTACCTGCTCGCGCTCCGGTGGCTCGTGGCCGGCGACGACGAGCGCGACGAGCTCATCGAGGCGGCGCTGACGTCGGAGCTCGGGGGGCTGTCGCCCGCGTCTGCGCGCGCGCTGCTGCGCTCGGTCCGCGCCGACGGCCGGCCGGCGCGAGACGCGCTCGGCGTCGACGAAGGTCTGGGTGAGGCCGAGCGCGCGTCGCTCGGGACGCTGCGGACGGCGCTCGCACACGCGCAGGACCGTTCGCGCTCGGTCCTCGACGCGTTCGGGGTCCTATGGCGCGAGCTCCCGTGCTCCGCCCGTCTCGTCGCGAAGGCGGACGTGGATGCGCAGGCGCGCGCCGACCTCGACGCGGTCCTCGCGCTCGCAAGGGCGGTCGAGAAGGCCGGAGACTCGGCGGAGCCCTCGATCGAGGCGTTCCTGACGCAGATCGCCGCGCGGGAGGGCGCCCCGGAGCTCGCGGGCGAGGGTGTGGTCCGCCGCGACGCGGTCCGCGTGCTCACCGCCCACGCCGCCGCCGGCCTGGAGTTCGACACGATCTTCGTCGTCGGGGCCGTCGAGGGCAACTTCCCGAGCCTGTCGCGCCCCGAGCCGATGTTCGATCTGGCCGCGCTCGACGGCCCGCGCTCGCGGTCGGAGGCGAACCGCGCGCGCCTGGCGGAGGAGCGCAGGCTGTTCGGCCTCGTCCTCGATCGTGCCGTGCGCCGGGTCGTGCTGACCGCGAGCCAGCCCGAGGGCGAGGATCCCCATGCCGCCGGCGCGTCCCGGTTCGCCGAGGACCGGGCCGTGATCTGGCGGGCCGCGCCGGCGGCTCCGTTCGCCGCCCCGGTCTCGGTCGCCGAGGCCGCGGCGTCGTGGCGGCGGACCCTCGCCCACCCCGCCGCCCGGGCTGCCGAGCGGCTCGCGAGCCTCCACGGCCTGCTCGCGCTCGGCGCTCGGCCCGAGCGCTGGTGGTTCCAGCGCGACTGGTCGGACACGGGCTCGTTCCCGCGCGAGGACCTCCACCTCTCGTACTCGCGGCTGGACCATCTGGAGAACTGCGAGCTCCAGTTCGTGCTGGCCGACGAGCTCGGGCTCGACGCGGGGAGCGGCCACAAGGCGTGGGTCGGCCACCTGATCCACTCGCTCATCCAGGCATGCGAGGAAGGGAAGGTCGAGCGCACGCCCGACGCCTTCGTCGCCGAGATCAGGCGCAAGTGGCAGGAGTCCCGGTTCCCCTCGCACGCGGTCTCGGAGGCCGAGCGCCTGCACGCCGAGCGGGTCCTCGTGCCGAACTGGTTCGCCCGCTACGGCGACCTGCCCGCCGACGCGACCGAGCACCGGTTCACGTTCACGTTCGACGGCGCGACCGTCAACGGCGTCATCGACCGGATCGGCCCCGCCCCCGATGGCGGCACGCGCATCACCGACTTCAAGACCGGTCGCGCCGACGGCGCGGCCCGGGCGGCGGAGAACCTCCAGCTCGGCATCTATTACCTGGCCGTGAGCGAGTGCGAGGACCTCGCCGAGCACCGCCCGATCTCGGGCGTCGAGCTCGCGTTCCTCGGCGGCAGGGGGAGCAAGGACGACCTCGCGCTCGTCGACTGGCCGGTCCAGCAGGAGGCCGAGGAAGGCTACAAGCAGCGGATGCGCGACCGCCTGTCCGGGCTCATCGAACGGGTGCGCCGGCTGGACGAGGCGGGTCGGTACGTCCCGAGCACGAGCGCCGACTGCTTCTTCTGCGGCTTCCGCACGCTCTGCCCGCGGTACCCGGAGGGCGGCGCCGTGTTCCCCGTCCCCGAGGCCGCCGACGAGGAGGCGCGATCCGTATGAGCGGCTACCCGGACGCGATCGTCGCGTTCCTCGGCGGCCAGCCGACGGAGGAGCAGTGGCGCGCGATCTCGTACCCCCTCGAGCCGTTCGTGCTCGTCGCCGGCGCCGGATCGGGAAAGACCTCGGTGATGGCGGCCCGCGTCGTCTACCTCGCGATGGTCGCGAACGGGCTCGTCGAGGCCGAGCGTCCGGGGGTGGACCCCGGCAACGTCCTGTGCCTCACCTTCACGAACAAGGCCACCGAGAACCTCCGGCTCCGGGTCCGGCACGCGCTCGCGCAACTCGATCTCGCGGAGGGCGAGGAGCCCGAGATCTCGAACTACCACGGGTTCGCCGCCCAGGTGCTCGAGCGCCACGGGATGCTCGTCGGCATCGAGCCGAGCCACCGCGTGATCACGCCGGCCCAGCGGGTCGATATCGCCGAGCGCGTCCTCGACACGATGACGTTCGAGCACCTCACGACGCGCTGGCAGCCGAGCATCGTGACGAACATCCTGAGCCTTGACGAGCAGCTCCAGAACCACCTCGTCCAGCCCGAAGAGCTCGTCGCGCACGTCGAGGGCAAGCTCGAGACGCTCGCGAAGGCCCGGTCGGAGGAGCCGTACCGGGCGGCGCTCGAGCGGATCGAGCTCGCCGATGCCGTCCGCCGGTTCCGGGCGCTGAAGGCCGAGCTCGGCGTGATCGACTTCGGCGACCAGATCGGGCACGCGGTGCGGATCGTCACCGCCCACCCTGAGGTCGGCCGCGCCTACCGTGAGCGGTTCGGCGCCGTGCTCCTCGACGAGTACCAGGACACGAACCACGCGCAGGCCGTGCTGATGGCGTCGATCTTCGGCGAGGGCCATCCGGTCACCGCGGTCGGCGACCCGGACCAGAACATCTACGCGTGGCGCGGCGCGAGCCTCCACAACCTTCTCGAGTTCCCGACAGTGTTCCGCCGCGCGGACGGCACACCGTGCGAGAAGCTCCCGCTCTACACGAACTTCCGCTCGGGCGCGCGGATCCTCTCGGCGGCCGACCGGGTGATCGCGCCGCTGCCGTCCGAGCAGCGTCCGGACCCCGAGAAGGAGCTCCGGCCGTGGGAGCCCAACGGGCAGGGCGAGGTCACCGTGGCGCAGCACGACCACGAGATCGCGGAGGCCGAGGCGATCGCCGACCGGATCCTCGCGCTCCACGCCGACGGCCTGGCGTGGCGCGACTGCGCGGTGCTGTGCCGCACGCATCGGCTGTTCGAACCCCTGCAGATGGCGTTCGCCGAGCGGGGCGTGCCCGCCGAGTTCATCGGGCTCGCCGGCCTCATCCGGCTCCCGGAGGTCGTCGAGGTCCTCGCCTACGCGCGGGCGGCCTCGAACCCCGAGGAGAGCGTCGCCCTCGCGCGCATCCTGACCGGCCCCCGGTACCGCGTCGGGTACCGGGACCTCGCGCGCGTGGCGGCGTGGACGAAGACGAGCGACTACGCGATGCGGACCCGGCTGAAGGAGCGTCGCCTCGAGCTCGACGCCGATCCGCTCGAGGACACCCCGTACCTGATCGCCGAGGCGCTCGAGCACCTCGACGAGGTGACGGACCTGTCCGACGAGGGCGGCGAGCGGATGCGGGCGTTCGCCCTCGAGCTCGCCGAGCTCCGCGAGGCCGCACGACGCCCGGTCGCCGAGTTCCTCGCCGAGGTCGTGCGCCGCACCGGCCTGCTCTCCGAGCTCGAAGCCGAGGTCGACACGGCGCTCGCCACCGCCAAGCGCCGGAACCTCACCGCGTTCCTCGACCAGGTGCACGGGTTCCAGCCCGTCGACGGCGAGCTCACGCTCCGCGCCTTCCTCGACTACGTGGACGCGATCGACGAGGACCGCGAGTGGAACCCCGTGCAGCCGAGCGACGAGGACTCGGTGAAGGTCATGACCGTCCACGCCGCCAAGGGCCTCGAGTTCGACACCGTGTTCGTCCCGGGGCTCGCGGGTGGGCTGTTCCCGAACGACCGCGTCCAGCAGAACCCGGCGCGGCGGGGCGCGTCGCTGGACGTCGAGCTGCGCCGGGACCGCGAGCTGCTCCCCACCTTCGACGGGGTCATGAGTCACTTCACCGACGCGCTGCGCCAGCAGGAGGAGTTCGAAGAGCGCCGGACCGCCTACGTGGCGCTCACCCGCGCGAAGCGCCGCCTCTACACGTCCTCGGCGATCTGGTACGGCGAGCGGCTACGGGCGAAGAAGATCGGGAGATTCCTCGTCGAGCTCGTGAAGTGGGGCAGGGAGCGCGGCGACGTGGAGCTCACGTACGCGAGCGAGGACGTCTCGGCCGAGGACGGGCAGAACCCGCTCGCCGGGTACCGGCAGCGCTTCGTGCCGGGGTGGCCGGGGCCGGCCCTGCGCCAGGAGTCGGACGACCTGTTCCCTCACGGGTGGCGCGCCGCCGCCCTCGACGCGGCCGAGCAGGGTCGGGTGCCGCCCTCCCTCCTGGACGCGCTCGACGAGGACGACCGTGCGGCGTTCGAGGCCGGGAGCGCGGAACGCCGTACGCTGGCCGCGCACCTGCTGGAGCGCGAGGCCGGGGCCGACGAGGGGCCGGAGCCACCGCGGACCGTCACCGTTAGCTCCGCGATCGACTACGGTCGCTGCCCGAAGCGCTTCTACTGGACGGTCGTGCGGCCGCTCCCCCGGTTCTCGGGGCCGGCCGCCCGGATCGGCACGGAGGTCCACGCGTGGATCGAGCGCAGGTCCTCGGGCCAGACGTCCCTGCTCGAGCTCGAGGAGACGCCGGACCTCGCGGCCGAAGAGCTCGCGGGCGAGCCCGGCAAGGTGGGGCGCCTGCGCGCCGCGTTCCTCCAGAGCCGGTTCGCCGAGATGACGCCGCTGCACGTCGAGCGCCCGTTCCTGCTGCCGGTCGAGGGCCGGTTCGTCGGCGGACGCATCGACGCCGTCTACGGCACGCCCGACGGCTCCTGGGAGATCGTCGACTACAAGACCGGCAGGCGCCCGACCGGCGACGACGCCCTCACGCGGGCGCAGCTCGAGCTGTACGCGCTCGCGTGCATCGACGTGTGGGGCAAGAGACCCGAGGACCTCACGCTCACGTACCTGTACCTGGCGAGCGGTGAGGAGGTCTCCTACTCCGTCGAGGATCCGGCGGAGGTCCGCGAGCGCGTCGCCGCGTGGATCCGCGGCATCATGGACGGCGGCTTCGACCCCACGCCGGGCGAGCACTGCCGGTGGTGCGACTTCCGCCCCTTCTGCGACGCCGGCAGGGAGTGGCTCGAGCGGAACCCGGGCTGAGCGACCGCGCTCAGGAGCGGGAGGTGAGCCGCTCGACCTGCTCGTCGAACGTCCTGTACTGGGCGGCGGGGTCCCACCCGCCCTCGCGCACGGACGACACGAACCGTACCGACAGGCCGAGCGCCGGCGCTCGGCCGAGCAGCGCGGAGCGGAACCACTCGAACGTCCCGGGCTCGAGCATCGTCTCGCCGCGGGTCCCGGGTCCGCGGAGCGAGGGGTCGTCGACCACGACCGGCGTGGGGCGAAGGACCGTGTCCAGGTCGTCCGGAGCACCCTCCACGGGCTCCATGCGCGCGGACCTCCCGTCCCAGGTGGCGACGGCCACGACCGTCTCCGGCTCGTGCGGCCTGTAGAGCTCGGCGCGCACGGAGGCTATCCGTTGGCCGGGCGGGCCATCCGCCGGAGCATGCCGGCAGAGTGCTGCAACAGCTTCACGGCCACCGCGGGCTCGGCCGCGAGCAGCGACTGGAAGTTGCGCCGGGACAGGCCGAGCATGACCATCGGTGTCTCGGCGATCACCGAGGCGGTGCGCGGGCCGCCGTCCAACAGCGAGATCTCGCCGAAGAAGTCGCCCGGGTAGACGCGGTTCAGGACCCGGCCCTTCGGGCTCACGACCTTCGCCTGGCCCTCGAGGATCGTGTAGAACGTGTCGCCGATGTCTCCGGCGCGCACGATCGTCGCACCCTCCATGTACCGCTGCTCCTCGCAGAGGTCGGCGACGCGACGCAGGTACCGGGGCGAGAGGTTCGCGAACAGCGGAACCTGGGCCAGAGCCTCACGTGCTCGCTTCGTCACCCGAACCCTCCTTCGTGCCGCGTCATCGGGAGCCTACCCGCCGGCCGGCCGGGTGTCGAAGCGCTCGGCGTGTCGGTACCCCGCGCTAGGGTCGCGCCGTGGGGGGAGAGGTCCTCGCGGCGGGGGTGGCGCCGCGACGGTACCGGCACGGTGAGGTCGTCCTCGGCCAGGGCCGGGCCGTCACGTGCCTACGGCTCGTGCTCTCGGGTGCGGTTCGCCTGTCGGCGGTCGTCCCGAGCGGACGGGAGGTGGTCGTCGGGCTGCTCGGGCCGGGCGACGTGTTCGGCGAGCTCGCGCTGCTCGGCGGCGGTCCGTCGCCTGTGGAGGCCAGGGCCGTCGGGGCCGAGACGCGGATCGTCGCGCTCCACGTTCGCACGCTGCGCGAGATCGTTCGCCGCGCACCCGCCTGCTCCGAGGAGCTCTTGCGGCTCGTCGCCTCACGCCTCCACCGCACCACGACCGCGCTCGAGGAGGCGCTCGCGCACGACGTCCGGGGCCGCATCTCGCTGCGTCTGCTGGACCTCGCGCGCTCGCACGGGACGGTCGAGCCGCACGGCGTGGCGCTGCCCCCGCGGCTCACGCAGGACGAGATCGCACGGATGGTGGGCGCGACGCGCGAGTCGGTGAACCGCACGCTCTCGACGCTCAGCGCTCGGGGGCTCGTCCGCGTCCAGGACCGCCGCTACGTGCTCCCCGACCCCGAGGCGCTCGCCCCGGCCGGCGACCGCTGAGGCCTCACGCCTCCTTGGGACGCGAGACCGCCGAGAGCAGCGCGAGCGCGAGGCCAGCGACGAACAGGATCGTGCCGAAGACGTTCACCGATGGCGGCAGACCGACCTTCGTCGCTCCGTACACCCAGATCGGGAACGTCCGGACCTGACCCGAGACGAAGTTCGTGATCACGAAGTCGTCCATGGAAAGGACGAACGCCAGCATGAAACCGGACATGATGCCGGGCAGGATGATCGGCAGGGTGACCTTCCGGAACGCCACGATCGGCGTCGCGAAGAGGTCCTGTGCGGCGTCCTCCAACGAGCGATCCATCCCCTGCACCCGCGCTCGGACCACGACGGCGACGAAGGGCGTGTCGAACGCGATGTGCGAGAGCAGGATCGTCAAGATCCCCAGGTTGGACCGTACCTGCACATACATCGACAGGAGTGAGGACCCCAACACGATCTCGGGGATCGCGATGCCCATGAAGATGAGGAAGCTCACCGCGGCCTTGCCCCGGAACCCGTAGCGCCCCAGTGCCAGCCCGAGCGTGGTCCCGAGCGGCGTCGCGATGGAGGCCGCCACGATCGCGATCATGACCGAGTTCCGCACCGCCTCGTTGAGCGACGGATCGGCGAAGACGCTCCTGTACCAGTCCAAGGTGAAGCCCCAGAACCTGGGCGTCTGCCGCTCGCCGGGGATGTCGTTGAACCCGTACAGGATCATCATCAGGATCGGCGACACCAGGTACAGCATCAGCAGCGCGGTGTACACGGGCAGGACGAACCGGGACGGCCTCTTGCGCTTCTCGCGTAGCGGCGCCGACTCCGTCTCCCGGGCCGCGTACGGGACGTGGATCGGCGGCGGCGTGACGACGGAGCTCATATCGTGGCCGCCGCGAGGGTCTCGTCCTCGGTTCCGATGTACTTCGCGTAGATGCTGGTGAGGATGACCATCCCGAACATCAGCACCATCGCGAGCGCCGCCGCCACTGGGTACCGGGCCTGGACCAGGTACTCGTCCTGGATGATGTTGCCGATCATCTTCGTCGCCGGGCCGCCGAGGATCTCGGCCTCCACGTAGTCACCGGTCGCCGGAACGAACGTGAGCAGGGTGGCGGCGAAGACGCCCGGCATCGACAGCGGGAAGATGACCTTCGTGAACGCCCGCACCGGTGTGGCGTACAGATCGTAGGCGCCCTCGATCAGGGACTCGTCGATGCGCTCGAGCGCGACGTACAGGGGCAGTGCCGCGAAGGGCAGGTAGTTGTAGACCAGCCCGCCGATCACACCCATCCACGTCGAGAGCACCTTGAAGTCCTCCGGCAGGAGACCGATGTCCTTCAGCGGTCCCAGCACGAGCCCGCTGTCCGCGAGGATGAACTTCCACTGCACCGTGCGGATCACGAACGAGACGAAGTACGGGAGCAGGATCATGAAGAGCAGGGTGGGCTTCCATCGGCCGCCCTTGAACGCGATCCAGTACGCGGCGGGGTACGCGAGGATCACGGTCCCGATCGTCGTCGACGCGGCGTACACGATCGACCGGATGAAGTACTCCTGCCGGGAGCTCAGAGCCGTGACGTAGTTGTCGAACTCCCACGAGAACGAGAATCCGCCCGCGAGCACCCCGCCGCTCTTCAGCGACGTGTACGCCATGATCGCGACCGGCACGAGGAAGAACACGGCGAGCCACAGGCCCCCGGGCGCGAGCAGCCCGTACGCCACCCGCCGGCGACGCGCCTCGATCCCGTGTGGCCGGCTGGTGCGTCGCGACCTGACGACGCTCGCCATCAGCCCGATCCGCTCACTCGGAGATGGGCAGGAAGATCGAGTCCCACTCCGCCTTCTCCTCGTCGGTCGTCAGCTGCCGGCCGAAGCTCGTCTGCGCGAGCAGCTCGTCGGTGGGGAAGAGGTACTCGTTGTTCGCCGTCCCGGTGAGTTTGTTCGCGTAGGCCTTGTCCCCCGCCTCCTCGGCCTCGGCGGCGTGCTGGAGGATCAGATCCCTCGTGCCGTCGACGGGCGACATGTAGAAGACCCACTCCTGCACCATCGTGGCCGGGACGGGGTCGTAGTAGTAGTCCATCAACGACATCGCGCTGACGGGGTTCGCCGCCCCGGCCGGGATCATCATGCAGTCGGCCCACATGTACGCGCCGCCCTCAGGGAACACGAACTCGAGGTTCGGGTAGCCGCCCCATTCGGCGTAGTAGAAGACGTCCCCGGACCACGCCATCGTCGCCGAGAGGTTGCCGGCGGTGAGGTCGTCGGCGTAGTTCTGTTCGTAGTACTGGCGGACGACCCCGGAGTCCCGCTGCATCTGGAGCCAGGCCGCCGCCTCCCTCCACTCGTCCGGCCCCGAGGTCTCCGGCTCGATGCCGAGGTTGATCATGACGAAGTCGGCCATGTCCGCCTTGAGCATCCCGACGCTCTTCGGGGGCAGCTTGGCCGGATCGGCGAGGTCGTCGAGCGTCGCGATGTCGGCCGAGACCATGTCTCGGTTGACGCCGATCCCGGTGATACCCGACTGGTAGGTCATCGAGTGCTTCGCGCCCTCGTCGAACGGCGGGCTCTTCGCCCACTCGGTCGCGTGCGCGTCGAAGTTCGGACGCTTCGTGGTGTCGAGCGCATACACCCACCCGTTCACGACGAGCGCCTGGAACTCCCAGCCGTTCGTCATCACGATGATGTCCCAGCCGGTCTCCTGGCCGGCCGCGAGCTGCGGCTGGATCTTGCCGAAGAACGACGCGTTCTCCTGGATCACCTCGGCGTAGTTGACGGTGGTCCCGGTCTGCTCCTGGAACGCGCGGAGCGAGGGGCTGTAGCGCTCGCCGGTCTCCGCGTCCTTCTTCTTGTCGATGTAGACGGGCCAGTTCGCCCACTCGACGTGCCCCTCGGGACCGCCGCCGAAGATGTCCGTCGGCTCGACCCCGTCGCCTCCGCCCGGTGTCGTCTCCCCGCCGCAGGCGGCCAGGAGTGAGCCGAGCGAGATCCCGGCGACGCCCACGCCCGCGCCCCTGATGAACCCTCGACGGGTGAGCCGCCTCCGAAGGATCTCCTGCATCAGGCGAACGTCCCGCTCGCCCCTCGGTGCGCTCATGGTGGCCCCTCCTTCATCGGTCGTGTCGGACCGCCCGGCACCGGATGCGCACGGACCGGCTCGAGGGCCGGCGCGGGGTGAACGGGGCGGACGGGGGGTGGTGGGGACGGCCACGAGCGACCCGCCGCCAGCGGGCGCGCCTCGATCCGGTCGTGATGGTGCAGGCGAGGGCGGGCACGTCCTATCGACCCCTCTCGAGTCCGATGCTAGCCAGGCAGGGGCGGCGGTCATGGCCCGTCCGGCCCTGTGACGGAGGGTCCGAGGGCCGCTCCCCGAGGGGGACCGCTCCCCTTGACAGCCGGCGGGCACGCGTGCCCAAGGTTGCGCATGGACGACTACGGGGCATCGACGTACGGCGACCGCGTCGCCGACGTGTACGACGAGATGGTGGTCGAGATGGGACTCGACACCGAGGGGACGGTCGAGCTCCTCGCGGAGCTCGGCGGCGAGGGCCCAGCGCTCGAGCTGGCGATCGGGACGGGACGGATCGCGCTCCCGCTCCGCGACCGGGGGATCCGGATCCACGGCATCGACGCCTCCGAGGCGATGGTCGCCAAGCTCCGCGAGAAGGCCGGCGGCACCGAGGTCCCCGTGACGATAGGCGACTTCGCCGACGTCCCCGTCGACGGCCGCTACCGCCTGATCTTCGTGGTGTTCAACACGTTGTGGGCGCTCCTCAGCCAGGAGGACCAGACGCGGTGCGTGCGCAACGTCGCCAAGCACCTCACCCCCGACGGCGTCTTCGTCGTCGAGGCCTTCGTGCCCGACCCCGCCAGGTTCGACCGTGGGCAGCGGATCCACGCGCGGACGGTCGCGTCACGCCGCGTCGTGCTCGAGGCCAGCACGCACGACCCGGCCGCGCAGCGGGTCTCGGCACAGCAGATCGTGCTCGAGGACGGCGGAGAGATCCGGATGTATCCCGTCGAGATCCGATACCTGTGGCCCTCGGAGCTGGACCTCATGGCTCAGCTGGCGGACCTGCGGCTCCGCGAGCGTTGGGGTGGGTGGTACCGCGAGCCCTACACCGGCGAAGGCCGCCACGTGTCGGTCTACGAGCTCGACCGGTAGGGCTACTCGGGCTCCTGGAGCACCGCCAGGCTGCACGGGCCGCACAGGCGGGCGCGGCCCTTCACCGGGCGGCCGCACCGGGCGCACGCGCGCGGCTCCGACCGTGAGAACCGGAGCTCTCCGTCCTTCTTCGAACGCGTCACGCGGCCCTCGGCCTCGAGCTTCAGCAGGTGCGCGAGCACGGAGCGCGCCGCGAGCGGATGGAGCTGGGCGGGGTGGTCGCCGTAGATCTCGGGGACGAGCTCCTCGGGCGTGCGTGCCCTCTCCGCGAGGCCGGCGAGGACCTGCTCCTCGCGGATCTGCCGGTGCGCGAGGTACTCGTCCAGCTTGCCCATCGCGTCGAGCACGACGGGTCCGTGCCCCGGGTAGATCGTCCGGGGCTCGAGCTCCCGCAGCCGCCGCAGTGAGCGCAGGTACTGGGTCAGATCGCCCTCGGGCGGGTCGATCACGCTGGTGCCACGGCCGAGCACCGCGTCGCCCGTGAACAGCGCCCGGCCCTCCGGGAGGGAGAACGCGACGTGGTCGGGCGTATGGCCCGGCGTCGCGACGGCCACCAGATGCACGCCTGGCATCCGGATCACGTGCCCGTCGCGCAGCCGCTCACGCCCCTCGGCCTGCCCGGCCGCGAGCACCGGGGCCCCGGTCCGGGCGGCGAGCGTGGCCGCCCCCGGCGCATGGTCCGGGTGGACGTGCGTGAGCAGGATCGCGCCGACACG
>DAIUEM010000034.1:0-12158 GCA_036845105.1 Actinomycetota bacterium
CGTGTCGTCGAGGTCGTGCGAGCCAGCCCCGGCGTCGTGCTCCTCCCGCGGCGCCGAGCGCGCCACGTGCTCGAGACCCACCTCTCCAACGATCTTCGCGTGGGCGACCGCCTGGAGCGTCGCTCGGGGCGGCCGTGACCTGCTCCGAAGGACCGCCGACCGGCGGGGCGTCCGATGCCCAGGGAGCCTGCCGGCGCTATACTTCCGCGGCTGCCCCCGGGTGGGGGGCGCTGGTTCGCCCGGGCCCCCATCGTCTAGCGGCCTAGGATTTCGCCCTTTCAAGGCGGCGACACGGGTTCGAATCCCGTTGGGGGCACGGAAAACCGAATACCGGATACGCGGCTGTGGAGGAGTCCGGAGTCCTCATCGCCCTGTCAAGGCGAAGATCGCGGGATCGAAGCCCGTCAGCCGCGCCAGGCCAGGTAGCTCAGTTGGCAGAGCACGCGGCTGAAAACCGCGGTGTCGGCAGTTCGATTCTGCCCCTGGCCACCCCCGCCCAATGGTCGCCGGCGCGCCGCTCGTCGCCGTCTCAGTTCAGGTTCTCGTGGCCGCGAGCCTCGGCCCAGCGCGTGATGACCGACTGGTACAGCTCGCCCGAGCGCGCGATCTCGCCCGACGACAACGCCGTGATGGCCTCCTGGAGCTCACGAGCGCTGTGGTCGTCGTCGAGCTCGTCCCACGTCAGGAAGTCGCACAGGCCGTCGTAGTCGAGCTCCACGAGCGAGCGCGGGTCGAACGCCGCGAGCCACTGGTGGATCTCGACGATCATGTCGGCGACCGGACCGAGGTCCGAGCGCCGGAGCGCCGGGATCGCCCGCTCGATGCGGCGGATCGCCTTCCGCGCGGTCGTGAGGTACGAGAGCCGGTGGCGGTCGCCGCGCTCGAGGATCCGGCGCTCCTCGTCGTCGAAGAGCACGAACCACCGGACCGGCACGTGCCAAGGGCTCTGCATCACGCACGAGACGTGGCCGGGGTTCCGCCGCCGTAGGCGGCCGAGCTCCCTCGAGGCACGCTTCGCCTCATCGCGCGGGACGAAGGCCTCGCTCCCCTCGAACGGCGAGGCCTCGCGGAACGCGAGCAGGCCCGCGAGGAAGCGCATCCGCGTCCGGAGCGGGCACACGTAGTATCGGCCCTCGACGAGCTTCACGAGCGCGCCTTCGCCCGCGGCCGGCACGAGGAACCCGAGCCGCCGTGACGTCGTCCGCTGCCGGTAGACCGGGCGGGGCGGGCGGATCATGCCGCCACCCAGGATGTAGCGCTCCCAGTGGGCCTGCTCCTCGGCGGGGAAGGACTCGAGGGGTTGGTACACGCGGAGCTCGGCCGAGGGGACCATGGCGCCGGAGTGTATATGCTCTCGGCCACTTCGCTCCAGCCACGCGATGAGCACGCGCGACCCGGCCGACGACGGCTTCCCGACGCTTCGACTCGTGGCCCCGGACGGCACTCCGGTCGGGGACACCGACGTCGGCCTGTCCGAGGACGATCTCCGCGAGCTGCTCCGGCTGATGACGCTCGCGCGACGGCTGGACCGCGAGTGCATGGCGCTGCAGCGCCAGGGTGAGCTCACGGTCTACCCGCCGTTCGAGGGCCAGGAGGCCGCGCAGATCGGGAGCGCCTACGCGCTCGAGCCCGGCGACATGGCGTTCCCCTCCTTCCGCGAGCTGGCGGCCGCGATCGCGCGCGGGGTGGACGCGGTCGAGTACCTCCAGTACCACCGCGGGACCTGGCACGGCGGGCCGTACGACCCTGCCGCGAGCGGGTTCGCCCCGATCTGCGTGCCGGTCGCGACCCAGATCCCGCACGCGGTGGGATGGGCGCTCGGCGCGAAGTTGGACGGCTCGGGCGCCTGCGCCCTCGTGTACTTCGGCGATGGCTCGGCTTCCGAGGGCGACTTCCACGAGGGCGCGAACCTGGCCGCGGTGCTCGGGGTGCCCATGGTCCTGCTCTGCCAGAACAACGGCTGGGCGATCTCGGTCCCGGCCGAGGAGCAGTACGTGGCGCCTATCGCGGCTCGTGCCGCCGGGTACGGCTTCCCCGGCGTGCGCGTGGACGGCAACGACGTGCTCGCGGTGTACCGGGCGACGAAGGAGGCGCTCGACCGCGCCCGCCGCGGCGAGGGCCCCACGCTGATCGAGGCGATGACGTACCGCATCGGACCTCACACGACCGCCGACGACGCGACGAAGTACCGAGGCGCCGAGGAGGTCGAGCGGTGGCGCGCGCTCGACCCGATCGAGCGCTACCGGCGGTACCTGCTCCGGAACGGCGTCGCCGACGACGCGTTCGTCCGGGCGTGCGAGGACGAGGCCGAGACGTGGGTCGGGGGCGTGCGGGCGGAGCTCACGGCGCTGGGCGCCCCGCCGGGCTCCGAGGTCTTCGAGCACGTCTTCGCGGAGCCGCCCGCGACGCTCGCTCGACAGCGGCGGGAGGCGCTCGACGATGCCTGAGATCACGATGTCCGGCGCCCTGAACGCGGCGCTTCGAGACGCGCTGACCGAGGACCCACGGGTGCTCGTATTCGGCGAAGACGTCGGCGAGCTCGGCGGCGTGTTCCGCGTCACCGAGGGCCTCCAGCGGGACTTCGGCCGCGAGCGCGTGTTCAACACGCCGATCGCGGAGGCCGGGATCGCCGGGATGTGCGTCGGGCTCGCGATGGCCGGCTGGCGGCCGATCGCCGAGTTGCAGTTCGACGGCTTCTCGTACCCGGCGCTCGACCAGGTCATCAGCCACGTCGCGAAGTACCGGGAGCGCACGCGCGGGCGGATCGGGATGCCGGTGACGATCCGCATCCCGTCGTTCGGCGGGATCCGAGGCAAGGAGCACCACGGCGAGAGCCCGGAGACCTACTACGTCCACACGGCCGGCCTGAAGGTCGTCGTGCCCTCGTCGCCGCTCGACGCGTACGCGCTGCTCCGCGCCGCGATCGCCGACCCGGACCCGGTGATCTTCCTCGAGCCGAAGAGCCGCTACTGGACGAAGGAGGCCGGCGACCTCCCGGCCGAGGGACCCGGCATCGGCCGGGCGCGGGTCGTGCGCGAGGGCTCGGCGTGCGTGCTCGTCGCCTACGGCGCGATGATCGCCCGGTGCATGGAGGCGTCCGAGGAGCTCTCGGACGAGGGCGTCGAGTGCTCGGTCCTCGATCTCCGCTCGCTCTCGCCGCTCGACGTCGACACGCTCGGCGAGGTCGTCCGGGCGGTCGGGCGCGCGGTCGTCGTGCACGAGGCGCCGCTCACGCTCGGGATGGGGGCCGAGGTCGTGGCGCGGATCGTCGAGGAGGCGTTCGACCACCTCGAGGCGCCGGTGCGGCGCGTGACGGGATGGGACGTGCCGTACCCGCCGGCGTCGCTCGAGTCGACGTACCTGCCCTCCGTCGAGCGGATCTCGGCCGCCGTACGGGAGGTCGTGGCCTACTGATGGGCGAGCGCGTCTTCCATCTGCCGGACCTGGGCGAGGGACTCGAGGAGGCCCAGATCTCGGCGTGGCTCGTCGCAGAGGGCGACGAGGTCGCGCTGAACCAGCCGCTCGTCGAGGTCGAGACCGCGAAGGCCGTCGTCGAGATCCCCTCGCCATTCGCGGGACGCGTCGTGTCGGTGCACGCGCCGGAGGGCTCGACGCTTCGGGTCGGAGATCCCCTGTTCACCGTGTCGGATGCTGACGAAGAGGCCGCCGAGGAGGCCGGCGAGGCTTCGGCTCCGCCGGCAGGGTCCAGCCTGACCCCGGTCCCGCCGAACGTCGCCGGACGACCGCGTCCATCGTCGCCGTCGTCGGCCGCTGCGACGCCGGCGGTCCGGACGTTCGCGAAGTCGCTCGGCGTGGATCTGTCCTCCGTCGACGGGACGGGACCCGGGGGCCGCATCACCCGGGGAGACGTCGAGCGAGCCGCGGCCGTGGCCGCAGAGGGTCCCGCTGTAACCCCGGAGGACGTGGAGGTCGTCCGGATCTCGCCGGTTCGGCGGGCGATCGCAGAGAACCTGACGAAGGTCGTGCGCGACGTGCCGCAGGTCACGACGTGGCGGACGGTGGAGTGCTCGGCGCTCGAGGCGTTCCGGCGTGAGCTGGGGGTGTCGCCGCTACCCGTGGTGGTGCGCGCCCTGGCCGAGGTCTGTGGGGAGCATCCGTGGCTGAACGGGTCGTACCTGCCCGAGCGTGGCGAGATCCATCTGCACCGGAGGACGCACGTGGGGATCGCGACCGACACCGAGCGTGGCCTCCTGGTCCCCGTGGTCCGGGACGTGGGGTCGATGGGGATCGGGCGGGTCTCGGCCGAGATCGAGCGGCTCGCCGCGGCCGCGCGGACGGGGGCCCTCGTGCCGAGCGATATGACCGGCGGGACGATCACCGTCACGAACACCGGGTCGTACGGGTCCGAGGCCGGGACGCCGATCCTGAACCCGCCGCAGGGCGCGATCCTCGCGCTCGGTGTGATCGAACCCCGGGCGCTCGTCGTGGATGGAGAGGTCGTGGCGCGTCCGGCGTGCACGATGAGCCTGACGTTCGACCATCGGCTGCTCGACGGCGCGACCGCCGGTCGCGCATTCGGGACGCTCGTCGAGCTGCTCGAGGACCCCGAGCGCCTCACCCGACTCCCCCGGTGAGCGGTCGGATAGGCTACGGGTCCGATGAGCGCACGGAACCTCGTCACGCCCCAGGACGTCGGCAAGCGCGTGTCGTTCCTGTTCGAGCTGCCGAACGGGTTCGTCGGGGAGGCCGTCGGCGTGCTCGAGTACTACGACGAGGGCGCCGAGACCTTCATGGTCCGCCGCGCGAACGGCGAGATGGCTCGCGTGCCGCTCCGCGGCGTGCGCTACGGCAAGGTCGTTCCCGGCTGAACGGCCGGGACCCGCAACCCAGGGAGGCTCCGTGAGCGACGCACTGCCCACCGCATCGATCCGCCGACGGCTCGGCTCCGAGGACGCGCATTACGGCGGCGACCTCGTCGCGGGCGCGAAGCAGCTCGAGATCGTCGGCGACCTGATCACCGAGCTCGCGATGCGCTACGACGGGGACGAGGGACTGTTCCGCGCGTACGAGTCGGTCGAGTTCCTCGCGCCGCTGTACGCCGGCGACTGGGTCGAGGCGACGGGGCGGATGGTCTCCGCCGGGACGACGTCGCGGCGGTGCGAGTTCGAGGTCTGGAAGGTCGGCGGCCCTCGGCGCGACATCTCGGACTCGGCGGCGGAGTTCCTCGACGAGCCCGTGCTCACGTGCCGGGCGGTCGGCACGACCGTCGTGCCGAAGGAGCACCAGCGCCTCGAGCACTGAGCGGCGCGGTCAGCTCGCCCGCTCGAGGCCGTGGACGACGCCGAGCAGGTCGTCCACGTTGAAGGGCTTCGACACGAAGGCGTCGGCGCCCAGCTCGACGGCCTTCTCGCGGTCCCGCACGCTCGCGCGCGCCGAGACCACGACGACGCGCGGACGCTCCTCGGCCGGGAGCGTGCGGAGCTCCTCGAGGACGCTCCACCCGTCCATCACCGGCATCATGATGTCGAGGAGGACGACCTTCGGCCGGTTGCGCCGGATCTGGTCGAGCGCGTCACGGCCGTCGCCGGCGGTGAACGTCTGGTAGCCCTCGGCCTCGAGGCTGAACCGGAGCATCCAGACGACCTGAGGCTCGTCGTCCACGACGAGCACGCTGGTCGCGACCGTCGTTCCCATCTCCCCTTGAGCGTATCGGCACCCTGTGCGCGAACGGGATCGGTCCGAAGGATGGTTTCGGGTGGACCGGACGGCGTCCCCCGACGTGCGTGAGCCACCCAGCGGGACCACACGCGGATGGCCCATCCGCGTCAGTCCGTCACCCGTACCGGACGCCGGCGCCCGGACCGACCCTGCCGATGTCGTACGCGCCGACGCCGGCCGCGCTCGCGCGCTCGAGCGCCTCGGGCGCGCGGTCCGTGGGGACGACGAGCACCATGCCGAGCCCCATGTTGAACGTCGCCCGCATCTCGTCGAGCGACGTGCCGGCCGCGTCTCGCACCAGCTCGAAGATCGCGGGCACAGGCCACGATGCCTCGCGGATCGTCGCGCCGAGACCCGCGGGCAGGGCCCGCGGGAGGTTCTCCGGCAGACCGCCGCCGGTCACGTGGGCGGCGGCATGGACGAGCCCCTCGCGCGCGAGCCGGAGCACGAGCGGCGCGTAGACCTTCGTCGGCTCGAGCAGCTCGTCCGCGAGCGGGCGGCCGAGCTCGGGCAGGACCTCGTCGAGGGCGTGGCCTCCATCCTCGAGGAGCGCTCGGCGCACGAGCGAGTAGCCGTTCGAGTGCAGGCCGCTCGAGGCCAGCCCGATCAGGACGTCGCCCTCGGCCACGCGGTGGGGACCGAGCGTCGCGTCGCGCTCGACGACGCCGACGCAGAACCCGGCCAGGTCGAAGGCGTCGTCGGCCATCACGCCGGGATGCTCGGCGGTCTCGCCACCGAGGAGCGCGCAGCCGGTCCTGCGGCAGCCCTCCGCCACGCCGGACACGAGCGCGGCGACGCGCTCGGGCACCACGCGTCCCACGGCGAGGTAGTCGAGGAAGAAGAGCGGCTCCGCGCCCGTGCACGCGACGTCGTCGGCGCACATCGCGACGAGATCGATGCCCACGGTCTCGAGCCGCCCGGTTCTGCGCGCCACCTCGAGCTTCGTGCCGACGCCGTCGGTGGCGGCGGCCAGGTACCGACCGTCGTCGATGCGGAACAGCCCCGCGAACCCACCGACGCCCTCGACGACCTCGGGGCGCGTTGCCCCACGGGCGAGGTCGGCGATGCGCCCGACCGCCTCGGCAGCGGCGTCGAGGTCGACGCCCGCCCGACGATATGCCTCGCTCACGACTTCGCCGGGTTCTCGAGCAGGAACTTGCCCGCGTGCTCCGGGATCTCGATCGGGTACTCGCCGTCGAAGCACGCTCGGCACAGGTCGTCCTTCGGCGAGCCGGTCGATCCAACCATCCCCTCCATCGACAGGTAGCCCAGCGAGTCGGCACCGACGTAGGCGCGGATCTCCTCGACGGACAGATCCGAGGCCACGAGCTCCGCGCGGGTGGACATGTCGATCCCGTAGAAGCACGGCCACGCGATCGGCGGGCAGGTGATCCGGGTGTGGACCTCGGCGGCGCCGGCCTCGCGGAGGGCCTGGACGATCTGGCGGGTGGTCGTCCCGCGCACGATCGAGTCGTCGATCACGGCGAGACGCCTGCCGCGGATCGTCTCGGGGATCGGGTTGAGCTTGAGCTTCACCCCGCGCTCGCGGAGCGACTGCGAGGGCTGGATGAACGTCCGTCCGACGTAGCGGTTCTTCATGAGCCCCTCGCCGTACGGGATCCCCGACACCTCCGAGTAGCCTTGCGCCGCCGACATCGCCGTGTCGGGGACCGGGACCACGAGGTCGGCGTCCGTTGGTGCCTCCCGCGCGAGCCGGCGACCGAGCTCGCGCCGCACCTCGTGCACGGTGCGGCCCTGGAGCAGCGAGTCGGGCCGTGCGAGGTAGACGAACTCGAACACGCACAGGGCCCGGCGCGGGCTCCCGGCGTACCGGTACGAACGTAGTCCGCGGTCGTCGATCCGGACCAGCTCCCCCGGCTCGACGTCACGCACGAACGACGCGCCGACGATGTCCAACGCACACGTCTCGGAGGCGACGACGAAACCGTTCGGGAGCCGCCCGATCGACAGCGGCCGCAGACCGAGCGGCCCACGGGCTGCGAAGACGCTCCGCTCGTCCATCACCACGAAGCAGAAGGCGCCGCGGAGCGTCGGGAGGATCTCGAGGCAGGCGGCCTCCAGCCCGTCGTCGAGGCGCTCGGCGAGCAGCGTGGCCACGAGGTCCGAGTCCGTCGTGGCGCGCCCGGGACGTCCGGCGCGCTCGGCCAGCTCGAGCGTGTTCACGAGGTTGCCGTTGTGCCCGAGCGCCAGCGAGCGGTGGCCGTCGGTCTTGAACGCCGGCTGCGCGTTCTCCCAGGTGGTGGACCCGGTCGTCGAGTAGCGGACGTGGCCGACGGCCAGATCGCCCTGGAGCGTCGCGAGCGTCGCCTCGTTGAAGACCTGGGCGACGAGCCCGAGCTCCTTGTAGACCAGCAGATGCTCGCCGTCCGAAACGGCCATGCCGGCGGACTCTTGGCCCCGGTGTTGCTGCGCGAACAGCCCGAAGTACGTCAGCCGCGCGACGTCCTCACCGGGGGCCCACACCCCGAAGAGACCGCACTCCTCCTTCGGACCCTCGCCACCGCCCACGTGTGGCCGGATGGTAGCACCCGTCCTGGCGCCGCAAGCGATGTCCCCCAACGGGGCATCCGGCGGACTACGCTCGTGCCCGATGCAGCCGGTGTCGGAAGCTCCTCACTCGAGCGCGGCGGAGCGGGCACGGGTCCGCGACCGCTTCGGGCTCGTGCTCCTCCTCCTGCTGACCACGGTCGTCGTGTCGATCGCGGCGCCCGACGAGTCCTGGGTCTCCGTCGTCGCGACGCTCGTGCTCGGTCTCGCGGTCGTGATCGCCCTCCTCGCCTCCGGGGCGGCACACCGAGCCGTCCGTGTCGGCGTGATGGTGGCGCTGGTCGTGGTCGCGGCCGCGATCGGCGGCTCCGTCGCCGAGGGCGAAGTCGCGTCCGAGGTCATCGCCGCCGCGGGCCTCATGCTCACGCTGACGACGATGGGCGCCATCGGACGGCGGATCCGGATGCACGCGGAGATCAGCACCCTCACCGTCCTCGGGGCGGTCTGCATCTACGTCCTCCTGGGCCTGTCGTTCGCCTTCGCGTACCAGCTCATCGGCGTGCTCAGCTCCGATCCGTTCTTCGCGTCCGGCTCGACCGGCACGAGGAGCGAGTACGTCTACTTCAGCTTCATCACCATGGCGACCGTGGGATACGGGGACCTGACGGCGGCCGGCGGCGTGGGCCGGGCCGCGGCGGCGCTCGAGGGGATCGTGGGGCAGATCTACCTCGTGACCGCGGTCGCCGCGCTGGTGGGGAACCTCGGCCGCATCCGCGAACGCCCGGAGCTTCCATCGCCCCCCGAGGACCGACGAGCGTCGCCGTAGGCTGGTCCGGTGAACGAGCACCTGTTGCTCGTGGAGGACGACGGCTCGATCCGCGCGTCCACGACCCTCGGCCTCGAGCGTGCAGGGTTCCACGTCACCTCGGCGCGAGACGGTCGTGAGGCGCTCGCGACGTTCCAACGGGAGCCGTTCGACCTGGTGATCCTCGACCTGATGTTGCCCGAGATCGATGGTTTCGAGGTGTGTCGGCAGATCCGCCGGGACAGCGCGATCCCGATCGTGATGCTGACCGCCCGGAGCGACGCGACCGACGTGGTCGCGGGGCTGGAGCTCGGCGCCGACGACTACGTGACGAAGCCGTTCGACCTGCCGGTCCTCATCGCGAGGGCCAGGGCGGTGCTCCGCAGGGCGTCCGGCGACGACCAGCACGTGGTCATCCGCGTCGGGGACCTCGAGATCGATCCCGGCGCGTTCTCGACGCACCGCGGCGGCGTCGAACTCCCGCTCACCGCGACCGAGTTCCGCCTCCTCGAGACGCTGGCCCGACGTCCGGGACAGGTGTTCACGCGCGAGATGCTGCTGTCGGCGGTATGGGGGTACGACTACCTCGGCGATTCCCGCCTGGTCGACGTGGCCGTCCAGCGCCTCCGAGCCAAGATCGAGGAGGACCCCGCGAACCCGCGATGGATCGTCACCGTCCGTGGGGTGGGCTACCGGCTCGAGAGGACCTGACCCAGTGGTGCAGGACGTCGCCCGCCCCACGAGACTCCGGAGGCGTCTCACGATCGCCTTCGTCCTGGTCGCGGGCGCGTCGACCGCGATCCTCGCGGCCACGACCCTCCTCATGGTCCGGGAGGCCCGACAGCGAGACTCCCTCGATCGCGCGGAGCGTGAGGCCCGCTTCGGTCTCCGGCTCGCCGAAGGCCTCGGCTCCGGCTCCGATCTCCAGCAGTTCGTCGACGGCTTCGAGGCGCGGGGCGTGCACGCCGTCATGGTCGAGGACGACGAGCGGTTCGACTCCGACCCACAGGTCGCGCCGCCGATCCCGGCCAGGGTGCGGTCGCTTGCCGCCGAGGGGCAGCTCGCGTACGCGCGACTCGACGTCGGCGGCCGTCCCTACCTCCTGGTGGGCGGCCGGCCCCTCGGCTCCACGTCGGAGCTGTACCTGCTGTTCCCGGAGGCCGCCGCCGATCGCGACCTCGACCGGCTGGGTGCGGTGCTGCTCCTCGGGTGGATCGGAACGCTCGGGCTGTCTGGGCTCGTCGGATGGCTCGTCGCGCGTCGCACGCTCGCGCCGGTCGCCCGGGCGAGTCGGGCCGCGCGCTCGCTTGCCGAGGGGCTGCTCGACACGCGGCTCCCCGTCGGGACCGAGGACGAGTTCGGAGCGTGGGCCCAGTCCTTCAATCGGATGGCCGAGGCCCTTCAGGCGAAGATCGACGAGCTCACGGAGGCGCGTGCACGCGAGCGCCGGTTCACCTCGGACGTGGCGCACGAGCTCCGGACGCCCCTCACCGCGCTGGTCTCCGAGGCCGGGATGCTCGCCGAGCACCTGGACCGGATGCCTCCGGAGGCCGAACGGCCGGCCGAGCTCCTCGTCGCGGACGTCGCCCGCCTGCGTGTGCTCGTCGAGGACCTGATGACGATCTCGAGGTTCGATGCCGGTCAACAGGATGTGCGCCTGGAGCCCGTGGACCTCGGATCCGTCGTCGCGGCCACGATCCGGGCTCGTGGGTGGGAGGGGCGTGTTCGCGCGCGAGTGGGGCCAGCCGAGCTCCTCAGCGACCGCCGCCGGATCGAGGCCATCGTTGGCAACCTCCTGGCGAACGCCCTCGAGCACGGGGGACCCGACGTGGACGTGCGCGTGGGGACGGCCGACGGCTGGGCGGCCGTCGAGGTGCGCGACCGTGGCCCGGGCATCGCTCCCGAGGACCTGCCGCACGTGTTCGAGCGCTTCTACAAGGCGGACCGGGCACGGTCCGGCGGCAGCGGGCTGGGGCTGTCGATCGCGCTCGAGAACGCCAGGCTCCTCGGCGGTCGCCTCGAGGTCTCGAGCGAGCCCGGCCGAGGCGCCCGGTTCACCCTGCGTCTGCCCGTGACGGAACCGTTACGCGCCGGTGACGGTGCGGTTGCCTCACAGCGCGAGGATGGGGCAACCGACCAAGGAGGACAGACCTCATGAAGCGCATCCTCGTCCTGGCGACGGTCCTCGGGCTGCTCGCCACCGCATGCGCACAGGAGCCCTCGGGGAGCCTCGGCTCCGTCGGCGGAGACGGCTCGGGCCCCCACGCGACCGCGACGTCACCGGCCGGCGCGCCGACGACATCTCCGGAGCCCACCTCGGACCCACGGACGCCGAGCCCCGAACCCACCGACGAGACGATGACCTACGAGGTCTGGTTCACATACGGCGAGGGACCGTGGCTGTTCGTCACCGAGCGCACCGAGCCGTTCGACCCCGCGATCGGCGCTGCGTCGCTGCGAGCGCTCTTCGCCGGACCCACCCAGGCCGAGCGGGCGGCCGGCGTCGCGCCCGCGGCCCCAGAGGGCACCGAACTGCTGGGTCTCTCGATCCACGACGGCGTCGCGACGGCCGACCTCTCGGCGGAGTTCGCCAGCGGCGGCGGCGCGACGTCCGTGATCCTGCGCCTGGCGACGCTCACGTACACGCTCACGCAGTTCCGATCCGTCGACGGGGTCACGTTCACGATCGAGGGGGAGCCGGTCGGCGACACGTTCTCGAGCGAGGGCATCATCGTCGACCGACCGATGACGCGCCGGCAGTTCGCGGTCACCCTGCCCCCGATCCTCGTCGAGACGCCGATCGTTGCCGAGCGCGTCCGGAGCCCGATCGTGGTGAGCGGGAGCGCGGACGTGTTCGAGGCGACCGTGAGCATCAGCATCCTCGACGCCCAGGGCGACGAGATCGCGCGGACCTTCACGACGGCGACGTGCGGCACCGGCTGCCGAGGGGACTACGCGCAGGCGGTGCGGTACGAGGTCGATCGCACCCAGCCTGGCATCGTCCGCGTGTACGAGTCGAGCGCGGAGGACGGAAGGCCCATCAACGTCGTCGAGATCCCCGTCACGCTGGTCGCGTAAGCGCGACCTCCATCGACGCACCGGTCGGCCGGTTTCGTACCGGTCGACGGGCGTCGGGCGCGGAACCTCAGCCGGCGAGGAGCTTCGG
>DAIUEM010000035.1:0-11916 GCA_036845105.1 Actinomycetota bacterium
GAACACGAAGCCCTCGGCATCGGCGCCGGTCTCGCCGGCGGTGCCCGTCTCGCCGTCGGTCCCATCCTCGTCCCCGCCGCACGCCGCCGCGACCAGGGCGAGGGCCATGAGCAGCGGGACCAGCCTCCACAGCCCGCGCCACACGCTGCGTTCCATGCGTACCCCCTTGTCGATCCCGGCACGAGTATCGCACCCTCGTGCCACGAGGTCGGCAGCGCCGGAGGGGAAGGCGGGGCGCTCCCACGTTCCGCCGAACCGCCGGTATCCTGTCCCCTTCCCGAACGACCCGGAGGACCCGTGACCGATCAGACCCGGGGCGGTGCCCGCCCGACGAAGAACGAACGCAGGGAGCAGGCGCGCAGGCGCCGCGCCGAGCTCGAACGCCAGGCCCAGCGCGCCCGGCGGAACCGGATGATCGCGATCGGCGTGTCCGTCGTCGTCGTGGCGGCGGCCGTCGTCTTCCTCGTGACCCGGCCCGAGGAGCGGAGCGCCGCGACGGAGCGCGCGTCGCAGGTGCTGGCGACCTCGGCGGCGCAGACGGCGGCGGCCGGGTGCGGCGAGGTCCAGGACGTCGGCGCCTACCGGCCGGAGGACCAGGATCAGGCGCACGTCGGCACCGAGGGCGGCCCGACCCAGATGCCCGGCCTCTCGACGTACCCATCCCAGCCGCCGGCCTCGGGGCCCCACGCCCCCACCACGCTGGCCGCCGGCGTGTACACCAGCCCGCCGCCGATGGACACCCTGATCCACTCGCTGGAGCACGGCGCGGCGATCGTCTGGTACGACCCGGACGCCCCGGCGGCGGACGTGGCCGAGATCCAGGACTTCTACGCCGACCCGGAGGTCGGCGATCGCATCATCGTCGCTCCCTACGACTACCCCGACCAGGCGGAGGCGGGGGCGCTTCCGGAGGGCACGCAGATGGCGCTCGTGTCCTGGCACCACGTGCAGACCTGCGCCGAGGTGAACCTCGGGGCCGCGTTCGGGTTCACAGCGCGATACGCGTTCCCGTCGTTCGAGGGCGAGGACTGGCTGGGCAACGCGCCAGAGCCCGGCGCGTCGATGTGATCGACGCGGCTCGGGGGGTCCGGGTCAGGAGATGGAGCACGCGCCGGCCGGCGTGCACGTGACGACGCCGTGCTCGAACGACGCGCGGAGGTCGCCGCTCTTCAGCCTGCGGACGTCCGATGTGGGGAAGCCGAGCGGCCCCTTCGGCCCACGCTTGTCCTTGTAGAAGGCGAGGACCACGCCACGGAGGGCGTGCGCGCCCGTCCCGGGCGAGTGGTAGATCGTGGCCGCCTGGAACCGCTGGCGCTCGCCTCCCGCCACCGCGTCCCGCCGTGACGTCGCGAGACCCGGGGAGCACCCGAGCGCGTCGTACTTGTCGCGGATCGCCCCGACCACCTGTCGGTTCCGATTGATCCACACACGATCGTCGCGCAGCCCGAGGCGCAGACGCAGGGTGTTGCCGTCCACGACCGTCGAGCCGTTCTCGCCGCGAACCGTCACGGACAAGATCCGCCCCGAGACGCCGCGCTGGACGTTCGTGAACCCGGTCAGGGTCCCGATCCCCAGACCGAGACGCTGCGTGACCTCGGCGTCCGAGAGCGTGACCTTCCAGGTCGCGCTCGGGTTCGCCCCCGTGTAGTCGCCCGGGTCACACACGCCGCGGAGCCACGGGATGGGGCCGCCTCCCCAGACGTTCTCGTTGTCCTCGGTGTGACCGCCGCTCGAGGACATGTAGAAGGCCTGGATGACGTCGTGCTGGAACGCGACGATCTTGCCCTGCGTGTCGTCGACGGCGCGCACCCATCGTTCGCCGTCGAGCCCGCCCTCCTTGTCCCATCCCGCGTACACCTGGTCGAACGAGGTGGCGTAGAGGGCGCAGTTGCAGACGGGCCGATGCTGGCCCGCCGCCGCCTTCGAGAGTGCGTACGAGCGCGCCGCGATCGCCTGGGCTCGGAGCGCCGTCACCGGCCACGAACTCGGGACCTCGGCGAGACCGTACAGGTACTGCTCGGGGCGGATCACGAGCACGAGGCGCATCGCGCAGCTCGAGCCGCAGTCGTAGATGTTGAACTCGACGTATCCGCGCGCGTACGTATGCAGCGCCTCGGGCACGTCCACGCGTGCGCCGTTCGACTCGTAGATCGCGAACAGGTCGGTCGCCGTGCCACCGACCGGATCTCCGACCCGATCGCCGTTCGCGTCGAGGATCCGGTACTTCCCGCCCACCTCGCGCACGGTCCACCTCTCGCCGCCGGGGATCGTCGCGATCGTGTCCGAAGCCCGCCTCCCGCCGAGGCGCAGATCGACCCGCCCGCCCCGCGCCTCCAGATGGATCTTCCGACGCCCCTGCGTCAGCCCGATCCGGAGCGTCCGCGGAACGTTCTCGGCCCGCTCGACGCGGGTCTTGGAGTAGAAGTGCTTCAGGATCCGCTCCTGCCCCCACCCCTCCTGCGCGAGACCGTACGCGCCCCACTGCGACAGGCCGAGGCCGTGGCCGAACCCGGAGCCGAAGAACGTGAAGTCGTCGGGGGCGGCGAGGGCCGCGGGCGCCGGCAGCGCTGCCAGCGTGGAGACCAGCACGAGGAAGGCGAGCGCTCTTCGCATGTCGTGGAGGGTTCCCCTGGGCGGGACCCGCACCGTACCACATCGGCTCGGGCGGCCCTCCGGTGAAGAGCTCGGCCTCCGGCGGCCGCTCAGGGCGCCGTGAGACCCGCCGATACCCGGGCGTCGGCGAGCGTCTCGCCCGGGCGTACCACGGCGCCCTCGGCAAGGGCCGAGTCCGTCACGGTCGCCCCCGCCCCCACGCGCGAGCGCGGCCCGAGGATCGAGCCGACCACCCGCGCGCCGGTCTCGACGACCGCGCCGGGATGCAGGACCGAGTCGTCCACCTGCGCGTCCGCGCCGACCTCCGCCCCCTCGCCGACCACCACCCACCGGCCGAGGTGCGCACGCAGGTCCACGATCGCGCCGGACGCGACGTGCGGCGCCGCGTACGGCGGCTCGCCGAGCACCCGGCCCTCCAGGAGGTCGAAGTGCGCCCGGAGGTACTTCTCGGGCGTGCCGAGATCGAGCCAGTAGGCCTCGGACAGGTAGCCGTAGACCGGCCGTCGCTCGGCGATCAGCTCCGGGAAGATCCGGCGCTCGATCGAGAGGTTCTCGCCCACCGGCCAGGCCCGCAGCGCCGCGGGCTCGAGCACGTACGTGCCCGCGTTGATGTCGCCGGGGATCCGCTCCTGCGGCTTCTCGCGGAACTCGATCACGCGGCCGTCGGCCTCGGTCGGCACCAGGCCGAAGGGGCGTGCGTCCTCGACGTGGGTGAGCGCGATCGCCGCCGCCGCCCCCCGCTCGCGGTGGAACGCGAGCATCCCGGTCAGGTCCAGGTCCGTGAGGATGTCGCCGTTCAGCGCGAAGAACGGCTCGTCGCCCAGGTACCGCAGGGCGTTCACGATCGCGCCACCGGTCCCGAGCGGCTCGGCCTCGGTGATCCACGTGATCTCCGGGTCGCCGTGCCGAGCCTGGATGAACGCGTGGAACACGGTCTCCAGGTACGAGCTCGACAGGACGACCTCGTGCACGCCGTGACGCGCGAGGTGGTCGAGGACGTGGTCGAGGCTCGGACGGTCCATGAGCGGGACGAGCGGCTTCGGCATCGTCTCGGTGGTCGGCCGAAGGCGCGAGACATCTACGCCGACGAGCACGACCGCCCTCACCTCGCCGCTCCCCGGAGCCGATCCCACGCCGAGACGAGCTCGGCGCGGGCGCGGAGGGCGACCCTCGCGACGGGCAGGAGCGCCCGGCGCCAGCCGCGCGCGTGATGCTTCTCGAAGTACCGGTACACGCTCTCCGAGTGGATCAGGTGCATCCGCCGCGACCGCCCGGTCGAGACCCCCTGCTCGTGCAGGACCTCGAGCTCCGGCGTGAAGTCGATCGTCCAGCCCCCTTCGCGCAAACGCTTGAACAGGTCGACCTCCTCGGCGTAGAGGAAGAACCGCTCGTCGAGTAGGCCGACACGGTCGAGCGCGGTGCGCCGCACCAGGAACGCCGCGCCCGAGATCCAGTCCACCTCCCGCTCGGTGGTCCGGTCCCAATCGGCGATGTGGTAGCGGCGCGACCACCGGTTCGCCGGCAGGACGGCGCCGAGGAACGCGTGCCCGACCGCGGTGCCGATCGACGGCGCCATCCGCCCGCTCGGATACACCGTCCCGTCCGAGTTGCGGATCATCGGACCGATCGCGCCGGCGCGCGGGCGCTCGTCCGCGAGCTTCACGAGGCCGGCGAGCGTCCCCTCCCAGATCTCGGCGTCGGGGTTCAGCACGAGCACGTACGGCGCCGTCGTCGCGCGGATCCCGACGTTCACGCCCGCGGCGAACCCTCGGTTCTCGCCGGTCTCGACGAGCGCCACCTGCGGGAACGCCTCCTTCGCGCTCCGGGCGCTGCCGTCCGTCGAGGCGTTGTCGACCACCACGATCTGGAGCTCGGCGCCGCCGGCGTGCTCGAGCACCGAGCGCAGGCACGCCTGCAGGTACTCCCCCGCGTTGTAATCGACGACGACGACGGACAGGTCCGTCACGCGTGCGGCGTCCGCGAGATCAGGAAGATGCCGACCGCGATGAACGCGACGCCGGCCCACCGCAGCGGCGGGACGGCGTCCTCGAGCACGAAGCGGTCGAACAGCAGGATCAGGACGTACGTGAGCGCGGCGAACGGGTACGCGAACGAGAGCGACGCGCGAGAGAGCACCACCAGCCACACGAGCGCCGAGAGGCCGAACAGCGCGAGCCCGCCCCACACGTACGGCTGGGCGACGAGCGCGCGCATCGACGCGCCGTCGAAGCCGAACGTCGCGGGGCTGAGGTCGTCGTTCACGTGGTTCATCCCCGCCTTCAGCATCAGCTGCGCGACGGCCGCGAGGCCGACGGACAGCAGGATCATCGCGATGAGCATCGTGGGTGGTCCTTTCCGGGTCGTCGGTTCGGGAACGTCGACGCGGGCGCTCAACGGTCCTCGACCTCGATCCGGACGGGGACCTCCTGCTGCTCCTGCACGGCCGGGGCGTCGACGACCTCCAGGGCGTAGCGCTGGGTCTGCACGTGGTAGGCGTGTCCGGTGTCCCGCGAGGTCAGCCCGATGGTCACCCAGTACCGGCCGGTCCGGTACGGGAACGCGCCGACGTGGAACCGCACGCGCTTCTTCCCCTCGAAGCGCTCGATCACGGCGCCCGCCTTCGAGGCTCTCCCGTAGAGCACGGGGTGGTTCGTCGAGCCGTCCAGGATCTGGAAGTCGGCGTCGAGATCCGCGATCGGCTCGTTGGCGACGACGTCGACGACGATCGTGAACGGGTCGCCGCGCGGGATGTGCGCGTCGCTACTCCCGTTGGCGCGGACGATCTCGACGCCGGCGATCTCCGCCTCGCGCGTGCCCTCCTCGGGGATGAACCCCTCGTCCTGGCCGAGGAGGACGTACCGCATCTCGCGCACGACGTCGTCCGGCGACCCGATCGCGTGCACCTGCCCGCGATGGAGCATGACCGCGCGGTCGCAGATCTCGCGCACCGTGTCCAGCGCGTGCGTGACGAGCACGATCGTGCGTCCCTCGCGCTGGAAGGTGCGGACCCGGTCGATGCACTTGGCCTGGAACGCCTCATCGCCGACGGCGAGGACCTCGTCGATCAGCAGGACCTCGGGGTCCACGTGCACGGCCACGGCGAACCCGAGCCGCACGAGCATGCCCGACGAGTAGAACTTCACCTGGTTGTCCATGAACTCCTCGAGCTCGGCGAAGTCCACGATGCCCTGGTACGCGGCGTCGGTCCCCTTGCGCGACAGGCCGAGGAACGAGGCGTTCAGGTAGACGTTCTCGCGCCCCGTCAGCTCTGGGTGGAACCCGGCGCCGAGCTCGAGCAGCGCGGCCAGGCGCCCCCGCTGCGTGACCACGCCGGAGGACGGGCGCAGGATCCCGGCGACGCACTTCAACAGCGTGGTCTTGCCCGACCCGTTGTGCCCGATCAGGCCGAGCGTCGAGCCCTCGGCGATGTCGAACGTGACGTCGCGGAGCGCCCAGAAGTCCTCGGCCCGCGAGCGCGAGGTCAGCAGCCGGGCCTTCAGCGTGGTCGGCTTCTCGCGGAACACGCGGAAGCGCTTGCTCACCTCGGCGATCGAGATCGCGGGCGCGGCCATCACAGCTCCTCCGCGAAGTCCGCCGACCGGTTGAAGAACACGCCCCAGGTGAAGCGCAGCAGGGCGATCGAGGCGAGCAGCACGATCCCGAGCACGCCGGCGAGCCAGCCCAGGCTCACATCGAACAGGACGGTTCCAGCGCCTTCAGCCCCGTAGAGCGCCCAGTGGAACCCCTCGACGACGGAGGCCAACGGGTTCAGCAGGTAGAAGGCGAAACGCGGGATCCCGAGCCACTCGACATCACCGGCGAGGTCCCAGACCTGGTAGGAGGCGTACACGATCGGCGTGGCCCAGAACCACACGAGCAGCGCGATGCCGAGCAGGTGGCCGACATCCCGGTACCGCACGTTCACCGCCGCGAACCACATCGCCAGGGCGACCGTGACGACGAGGAGCGTCACGAACGCGAGCGGCCACAGCACGAGCTCGGGCAGGTGGAACCCGTACCCGGACAGCAGGATGAACAGGATCAGCACGACCGACTGCAGCAGGAAGTCGACGAGCGCGACGCCCACGGCCGACAGCGGCAGGATCTCGCGCGGGAAGGCGACCTTCTTCACCAGGTTCGCGTTGTCCAGGACCGAGCGCGACCCGGCGGTGAGGGCGGAGCTGAACAGGTTCCACCCGAGGAGCCCCGACAGCAGGTAGACGTGGAAGTACGGGATCCCCGCCCCGAGCACCCTGGCCACGAACGAGAAGACGGCCAGGTAGACGAGCGGGTTCAGCAGCGACCAGATCGCGCCCAGCACCGAGGCCGTGTACTTGACCTTCAGCTCCTTGCGGACCAGGTTCATCAGGATCTCGCGATGCGCGACGAGCACGCGCAGGCGCGGGACGACCCGCAGGCGCGGCGGCTCCGAGGTCCGTTCGACCTGGCCGGCCGCGATCGTCACGACGCCTCCTCGTCGGAGGGGACGAACTGGTCGAGCGCCCGCGCGTACGTGGTGCCGTAGCCGCGGTCCAGGTCGGCTTCGGACAGACCCATGTCGACCAGGGCGCCGGCCCACCGCGCCAGCGCCCGCCGCGTGGGGTCCTGGACGAGCGCGAGCGTGCCGTCGATCGCCTCCTCGTACGCGCGTGCTGTGGCCTCGGTGCTCGCGAGCCACACCATGTGCTCGCGCGCCGCCCCGCCGATCCGCGCGCGCAGATCCGGGTCCTCGAGCAAGCGGCCGAACGTCGCGGCCAGCTCCTCGGGTGCGACCCGGCCGGGCGAGACGTGCACGACCCGGTGAGCCGGCACGTCCAGGTACGTCCCGGTTCCGCTCACCACGGTCGCCCGACCGCACTGCATCGCCCGGGCGAGCGAGCCGCTCACCTCCCCGCGGTGCGGGAAGCGCAGGTCCACGGCCACATCCGCGGCGCAGAGCCATCCCAGGAACTCCGCGTCGGTGACGTCGGACAGGAGCGAGACGCGGGCGCCCGAACCGCTCGCGCGCACGACCGCGTCGACGTCGTAGCCCTCGATCCGACGGCCGACGATGGCCAGGTGGACGTCCTCGGGCAGGCGGGCGATGGCGGCCAGCACGCGGTCCAGCATCTTCGCCTCGTTCATGTCGCCCGCGGCGACGACCAGACGGCGCATGCCGAGCGGCTCCAGGCCGGCGCGCAGGACCGGGCGACGGCGCTCGGCGGCGCGGACGGCCGCCTCGCTCTCGACCACCGGGTGCGGGACCACGTACACGGGGGTCCGGCACCCGAACGCGCGCAGGTAGCGCTCGACGAAGGCCGAGTGGACGACGATGCCGCGGGCCCGCCGGGCCGCGTGCGCCACGAACGGGATGCGGAGCGGCTCGTTGAGGACGGCGTCCACGAACCCATCGAGCTTGGGAGCGTTCACGAGACCTTCGCGCATGGCCTGGTGCCCGAGCGGGTCGCCCCCCGCGATCATCCCGCGCACGAAGTCGTCGAGCGCCAGGTCGTGGATCACCACGAGCCCTGGGGTCTGGATCGCGTGCCGGTAGATGTCGCGGTGGAACCCGACGTTGTTGCCCAGGTGGTAGACGCCCATCGCGTGCCACGGGATCGTGCCCTCGTGCCGCGGCTCGATCGGCCAGATCGGGTCCAGGCTGTGGCCGTCGCGGCCGTACCCGATCCTCGACAGGCCGTCGAGCACCGCCTTCGAGTAGCTCGCGATGCCCGTCTGCGCCGGCGGGAGCGGCGACAGGTACGCGATCCTCGGGTCCATCCGGTGGTCCCAGTGGAGGATCCGTCGGGCGGCGCCGGCGATCGGGTTGCGCACCATCACTCCGTGAGGCGGGCGACGACCTCGGGCCAGCCGGGAACGCGCTCGCGCAGGGCGGCGTTGCCGGCCTGCCCGAGCCGCTTCGCGAGCGCGCGATCGACGTACAGCCGGTCGAACGCCTCGGCGATCGCCTTCGGCTCGGGCGGGGTGACCAGCCCGGTCTCGCCGTCGGCCACGAACTCGAGCGGGCCGCCGGCGTCGGTGAGGGTGACGACCGGCCGATGCGCCGCATAGCCCTCGATCGTGACGTAGCCGTAGTCCTCGTCGAACGGGCCGTTGTACACGCCGAGCGCGCCCAGGTAGAGCTCGTACAGGCGCTCGTCGGGCACGCGGCCCGCGAGCTGCACCCTGCTCCCGACGCCGAGCTTCGCGATCTGGTCGCGGATCGCCGGCTCGTCGGGCCCGCCGCCCGCGAGGATCAGCCGGACGGGCGTGGTGACGTGCTGCATCGCCTCGACCACGAGCGACTGGCGCTTCAGCGACTCCAGTCGGCTCGGGTAGAAGATCGCGTCGCCATATGGGCCGGGCTCCATCGGCAGGAGCGCCTCGACGACCGGCGAGGGGTGGTACAGGACCTCGCTCGACAGGCGGATCGAGGACCACAGGCGGTCCCGCACGTTCTGCGAGTTCGTGAAGATCCGCTTCGCCTCGCCGAGCGCGATCCGGTCCGAGCGCCAGACCATGTCGCGGACCGCCGGCCCCCCCTCCTGCCGGGACAGGTCGGCGAACTCCGGGTGGTCCCAGAGCTCGTAGGCGCTGCGGTGCTGGTGGATCAGCCACACGACCTTGCGCTCGTGCGGGACCAGGTAGGCGGGGAACTTCAGCGCGATGACCATGTCGATCGGCAGGCCGTTGGACTCGGCCAGGTCGAGCGAGCGCCACACGGCCATCTGGTGCACGAGCTCGGTCGCCGGGTACCACTTGCCGGCGATCACGACCTCCTCGGCCTCGTGGCCCGCCTTCTTCAGCGCGGCGACGAGGGCCTCCGTGTGGGTCTCGGCCCCGCCGCGCGTGAACGGCGTCTGCGGGTGGACGACCGCGATCCTCACTTGTCGCCCGCCTTCGCGCGCAGGCGCTCGACCTCGGCCTCCAGCTGCGCGACCCGGTCCGCCAGCGCCGCGTTCAGCTCACCCAGGTCGCCGAGCAGCCGGTCGTACCGCCACGAGATCGGCCGGTAGAGGCGGAACAAGCGGAACTTCAGCCGTCGCCGCCACTTCGAGCGCGAGGACAGGTTCGGCTCCCCCCGCGGGATGAGCTGCTTCTCGTCGTCGCGCATGAGGGCGGCGAAGTCGTGCAGGGCGTCCCGCACGGCGGCGGTATCCATCCTCGAGCGCGGGGTGGCCTCCTCGGCCCAGTACATCTCCCGCGCGAGCGCGTCCCGCGTGTCGTTGTCGCTGCTCATCGGCCAGATGAGGGTAGCACTGGGGGAACAGCCGCCCCGCGAAGCTATCAGCTCGCATGGAATCGGCAGACGGGCCAGCGACCTTGCGCTCCTCGGCGCCCTTGGCCACAATCGCGCAGATGGAGGTACCAGGCTTTGAAGTGTGAGCTACAGCCCTACCGGCACGCGGACAAGTTTCTGTTGCATTGGCCTCATTGGCACGAGTTCCTCGCCTTGGCTTCAACCATCTCGGCCGAGCAAGTGGAACGGACCCAAGTCGAGGTGCTCGGCGGTGCGCCAGTTGGCGCCCAACGGGCAATCAACGTCCTGTTCGAGTCACTCCTGTCCGCCGAGAAGGGATGGAGTCATCAGGTGCCCGTATACAGGCCTCAGAACGGGTTGCCCGACCGAAAGATGGACTTCTGGAAGGACTTCCTCGGCATCGAAATCGCCTTCAACAACGACTCTTACCTCGAGCGCATCGTATTGCGCTTGAATGCCGCCAACGCAACGGATCCGACGCTCCTGCAGTATGAGGTTGCAGTGGGGGTCGTCGTGGTTGCATCCCAGGCCCTCAAGTCCTGGGGTTCGATGGACCCAAGCGTCACAACGTTCGAGGGGGCACGGAGAACCATTGGGCTGATGCAGCCCTCCTTCTCCGTTCCCCTCATGCTTGTCGGCCTGTTCCTGGACAAGCCCCCTGACTCCCCGTCTGGTGCATTCGGAACGAAGAAGCGAGTACGTGTTCAGGAGGAGGCTAGCCTGCGCAGCGGCTGACGGGAGCCCCACTCTGCCAACGGCTCACGCGCGTCACCACAGCTAGGCGTACACGGAGACCGGATAGCGGCGCCCAGTTGCTTGCGGCAGGGAATGGGCCACGCGATCGACGAGCCCGATGACCAGCGCGTTGCCCATCGTGAAAGCTCGGCGGCCGTCGGACATACCCGTATTCGACCAGTCGTCGGGGAACCCGTTGAGGCGCTCCAGTTCTATCGGAGTGAGTCGGCGGAAGCGACCATCCGCACTACGCACAATGTGCTTGAAGCGAGAAGGCGTCGCCCCACCCTCACCAGTCAGAATCGTCCGGGATGGTATCTCCAGCGTGTCGGGGAATGGAATGGCCCCTTCCGTATAGAAGTACCGGTGGCCATTCCTCGCCGTGCGCTCCTCGCGTTTTGCTCCCTTCAGGTAGCGCCACTGCTCAAGCTTGTCCTCAGGGATGAAGAATTCGGGCGGCACGTCCTTGTCCGCTTGGAGAACGTCGCCGAGCACCGCCCTGGGACCGTCGTACCGGGCGCTGGTGTCGAGCGACCACACCCTCCGGTTCCACATGACGCCACCGTTCCGGAACGGCGTGCTCACGCGGCCCCAGCCGAACTCCTGAGTGATTTGCGCAGGATGCCCCTTCAGGATGAGGTTCGGCACCTCTGTTCCCTCTATCGACACGACCGCCGACTCGTGCGGCATCACGGGAAGCGCACGGGCCAGCGCACCGTCCGAGAGGAGCCACGCTGTCGGCCCATCCCAACGCGGCTCGTCCTCGACGAGGTGACCGATGATGAAGACCCGTCGGCGTCGCTGCGGGAAGCCGTAGTCGGCCGCGTTCACGACCCGCCACTCGACCAGGTACCCGAGGTCCGACAGGCACGCCAAGATGATCGCGAAGTCGCGACCCCGCTGCGTGGCCGGTGACTTCAGGAGCCTGTCGACGTTCTCGAGGAAGACGAGTCGAGGCCGCTTCCGCTCGAGGATCCGGTAGATCGACCACCAGAGGACGCCTTTCTTGCCCTCGATGCCGTGGGCCTGATTGAGGGTCTTTGCGACCGAGTAGTCCTGGCACGGGAACCCTCCGACGAGGAGGTCGTGCTCGGGGATGTCCTCGCGCTTCCCGGCATCGATCTCGTCGAGGACCACGTTGATGTCCTCGTTCACGTGGATCCCGGTGTCGAAGTGCGAGACGTAGCAGGCGAACGCGTGCTGAGCCTTCGTGCTGGGCTCCCACTGGTTCGCCCAGATGACCTCCCAGCCGGCAGACTCGAGACCGAGCCGGAAACCGCCCACGCCGGCGAACAGCTCGACGACCCGGCCGGCCGGCGCGGAGGTCCCCC
>DAIUEM010000036.1:0-11916 GCA_036845105.1 Actinomycetota bacterium
GCGAATCTTCTCGCCGCCCGCGAGCCCCCCGATGCCGAAATGACCGGGGAACGGCTCCGCGGTGATGTAGTGGACGGACACGCGCTTCTGCAGACCCCGCCGTTTCACCTGGTGCGCGACGTTGAAGACGAACTCGTACGCGGCGCCGAAGCAGGCGGCGCCCTGGGTGGCGCCGACGACGATCGGGCCAGGCTCGTTGACGAACCTCGCCCACCCCTCGGCGGCGTCCACCGCGCTCTCGAGCGCCGTGATCGAGTACGCGTTCCCCTCCGGCCCGAGCCCCGGGATCACGTCGAAGTCGTTCAGGTACCCGGTGGCGATGACCAAGTAGTCGTACTCGTGCACGCCGCGGGTGGACTCGACCTTCCGGGACGCCGGATCGACCTTCGTGGCCTCACCGTGGACGAACTCGATCCCGCGCTGGTCGAGCATCCGCGAGATCGGAACGGAGATGTCCCGGGTCGTCCGCTTCCCGAACGGCAGCCAGATGAGCGAGGGGTAGAAGACGAACCGGTTCGACTTCGACACCAGCGTGACGTCGATCTCGGCGCCGAGATCTCGCTTCAAGGTGATGGCCGCCGTGAGCCCTGCGAAATTCCCTCCTAGAACGAGCGCTTTCGGCGCCATCGCGACGACCTCCTCGGACGGTTCGGGGACAGGGCGAAGGCATCACTGTAGCCGTGAGCCGCGGATCGCGTGGGAGCCGCCGAGCGTGCGATGTGCCCGCCTGTTCGGACGCCGGGGCGCGGGCATATAGGATGATGCCCGCGAAGCGTGGCGAACCGACCAAGGGAGCGACCGGTGACGATCCGAGTAGCCATCGCGGACGACCATTCCCTGGTGCGCCAGGGTCTCCGGCGTTACCTCGACATGGCGGAAGGCATCGAGGTGGTCGGCGAGGCCGCGAACGGCAAGGAGCTGCTCGACCTCGTGGAGGCCGAGGAACCCGACATCGCGCTCGTCGACATCCGGATGCCAGAGATGGACGGTCTGGAGGCCGCGCGCCTCATCCGGGACCAGTACCCGAAGGTCGGCATCATCATGCTCACCGCGTACGACGACCGGCAGTTCGTCGTCGAGGCCGTGCGCTCGGGCGCGCGGGGATACGTGCTCAAGGCGCGAGACGCCGAGCACCTGATCCAGACGGTCCGGCTCGTGGCGGGCGGGAACATGGTGATCGACCCCCAGCTCGTCGTCGCCCTCGCCGAGGAGCTCAGCCAGGCCAAGGAGCGCGACCGCAAGGCCGAGACCCTCACGGCGCGCGAGATCGAGGTGCTGCAGCTCCTCGCCTTCGGGCACACGAACCGCGACATCGCCGAGCGCCTGTACATCTCCCCCGACACCGTGAAGACGCACCTCGAGCACATCTTCGAGAAGCTCGGCGCCTCGGACCGGACGGCCGCCGTGGCGGAGGCGCTCCGGCGCCGGCTGATCGAGTAGCCGGACGTTCTAGCCCTCGGAGATCGGCGCGGGTCCTCCGACCGGCCTACGACGGTCGAGCCCGCGAGACACCCCGGCCGGGTGATGGAGTCCCACGGCACGCTCGTTCATGATTGAGGCTCCATGGCCACCACGCGCGAGCGAATGCATGCGCCTCTCGTCCCGATCGTGCTGCTGGTCGCGGTCGTCGGCACGGTCGGCGTCTACCTGCTGCGCAGCGACACCGTCCGCACCACGGAGGGGCTCGGCTCCGCGATCCTGGTCGGCTCGGCGCTCCTCGGGATGATCGCCGTCTTCAGCCGCCTCCGATACCCGAACGCGTGGCGCTCGACCGGGTGGGTCGGGCTCGCGCTGTTCGGCCTGGCGGCCGTCGCGGGCATCTTCTGGCTCCACGACGTCAACGAGCCGGTCACGAAGCCGGGCGCCTACGATGCCGCCTTCCTGCTCGTGTGCTTCCTGTTCCTGGTCCCGGCCGCGATCGAGTACCGGGAGCACCTGCCCACGCCGGACCGCCGCGAGATCGTCACCGACGTCGCGCTGCTCTCCGTCTCGGTCGGCACCGCCCTGTACCTGTTCCTGCGGCCGGCGGACGCCGGCACCCCCGAGACCGTTTCGAGCGCGGTCGCGGCGATCGTCGTCGCCTCGGCCGTCAGCGCCTACTCCGCGCTCGCGCTGTGGCTGCCGACGACGGCCCACATCGGTCAGCTCGTGGCGATGGGCGCCCTCGGCGCCGGCGTCCTGCTGTTCGCCGAGGGATGGGTCGACGGGGCCTACCAACAGGGCGACCCCTCGACCGCGCTGCCGCTGACGCTCTCGCCCCTCCTCCTGGCGCTCTGCGTGAACGTGCTGCCGCGGCACGGAACCCCCGAGCACGTGGGTCGCCCGACCCGCTATGGGCGCGCCGCGGTCACGACACTGTCCGTCACGCTGGCCTGTTCCGCCCTCGCGTTCGTCGCGTGGTCCGAGACCACGGGCCGGCTCGAGACCGGCCAGGGCTCGATCCTCATCGGCGTGCTGACCGCGGCCGTCGCGCTCCGGATCCTCGTGAACCAGGTTCGGGGCACGAACGCCACCCGGGAGGCGGAGGAGGCGCTCGACCAGAAGGAGGTGGCGCTCCGCGAGACGGACCGAGCGCTCGCCCGGCTGCGCCGCGCGAACGAGACCCTGCGGGAGTCCGAGGAGCGCCTGCGGACCGTCTTCGAGTCCGCGGTCGACGGCATCGTCGAGCTCGACCACAAGGACGTCATCGTCCGGGCCAACGAGGCGTTCTGCGGCATGATCGACCTGCCGCAGGCGGTCGTCGAGGGTCAGCGGTGGTCGGCGCTCGCCGCCTCGATCGACGCCGACGATCCGTTCGCCACGCTGCCGCAGACGGGCCAGGGCACCCTGCGCCGCGAGGGCAACCCTCTGTACGTGGAGTCCCGGACGTCCGAGATCCCGAGCGACCCGCCACGGCGGCTCCTGCTGGTGCGGGACGTGACCGCCTCGCGCGTGGCGGACCAGACGATCCGCTCGCTGTTCAAGTTCCTGCAGGACCGCGACGAGGACCGCACCCGGATCATGCGCCGGACGAACGCCGCGATCGAGAGCGAGCGCAACCGCATCGCGCGGGACCTGCACGACGGGCCTGTGCAAGGCGTCTCAGCGGCCTCTCTGTCCCTCGAGGCCGTCCTGCTGATGCTGAAGGCGGGCGAGCTCGAGGAGGGCACCGAGATCCTCGCGAAGGTGCGCAGGGAGCTCTCGGAGGAGGCGGACAACCTCCGTCGCCTGATGTCGGGGCTGCGACCGCCGCTGCTCGAGGAGCGCGGGCTCATCCCGGCCCTGCGCGAGACCCTGGACAAGTACGGGCGCGACAATCACATCACGACGGAGTTCACGGGCACCGGCACGGCCGAGATCCCACAGGATCTCGAGACGCTCGCCTACCGCATCGTCCAGGAGGCGCTGTCGAACTCCGGCAAGCACGCGCACGCGAGTCGGATCGGGCTCGCGGTCGAGGCCGTGGGCGGGCAGCTCCGGATCGAGATGACGGACGACGGCGTGGGGTTCGACTCGGCGAAGGCGCGCGAGTACCTGCAGATGGGGCGCGTGGGCCTCGCCTCGATGCGCGAGCGCGTCGAGCTCGCGAACGGCACGTTCATGGTGCACTCCACCCCGGGCCGCGGGACGACGGTGATGGCGACGCTGCCGCTGGACGCCGTGCCAGCCCCCCGGGAGTTCTCGGTCAGCGAAGCCTGAGGCGAACCGGCTCGCACGTCCGTTCCACACGACCCCGCGGCGTCAGGGACCGCCCCCTGTCGGGCCCGTGGGCGCCGTCGGGCCGGTGGGGCCCGTGGGCGCCGTCGGGCCGGTGGGCGCGGTCGGCGCCGTGGGGCCGGTGGGCGCGGTCGGCGCCGTGGGGCCGGTCGGGCCGGTCGGCTCGGTCGGCTCCACGGGGGGCGGCGTCGGCGGCCCGCCCGTGTAGCCCTGGAACGAGGGCTGCTGGAAGTCCATCACCCTCATGCCCTGCATCGCCCTCTGCATGAAGTCGTGCCAGATGAGCGCCGGGATCGTCCCCCCGTAGACGGCCGAGTACCCGTGGATGTTCGTGAGCGGCTCCCGTCCCTGCGGGTAGCCCACCCATACGCACGTCGCGAGCTGCGGCGTGTAGCCGCAGAACCAGGCGTCGGCGTACTCCTGCGTGGTGCCGGTCTTGCCGGCCACCGGGCGGCCGATGTTGGCGTTCGTGCCGGTCCCGCCGGTGACGACCGTCTGCAGCGCGTAGGTCGCGAGGTCGGCGTCGTTCTCGTCCAGGACCTGGCGCCCGCGCTCGTTGATCCGGTGGCTCACGTCTCCGCCCGGGCCGGCGACCTGCTGCAGCGGCGTCGAGCGATGACGCCATCCGCGCGCCGCCAGCGTCGCGTACGCCTCGGTCATCTCGAGCGGCGCGACGTCCTCGGTGCCGAGCGTGATCGAGCACACCGGCTCGAGCGGCGACCGGATGCCCATCCGGCGCGCGACGTCGACCACGTCCTCGGGTCCGACCGTCGTCACGAGCTGCGCGTAGACCGTGTTCACCGAGTGCGCGGTCGCCTGCGTGAGCGTGAACGTACCGCTCTCGGAGTCGCTCGCGTTCGAGAGGGTCCACGGCTCGCCGTTCGTGTAGCACTCCCGATCCGGGATCCGGATCGATCCGGGGCCCCTCCACCGCGAGTCCAGGTCGATGCGGTCCTCCATCGCCGCGACCAGCGTGAACACCTTGAACGCCGAGCCCGCCTGGCGCCCCGTGCCGCCGTCGCCGGTCGCGAGGTTCACCTTCGAGCGGTCCCAGTTCCGGCCCCCGACCATCGCGACGACCCCGCCGGTCCGAGGGTCGATCGCCACGAGCGCGGCCTCCGGGTCGTCCGGCTCGGGCAGCCTGGCGGCGACCGCGGCCTCGGCGTAGTCCTGCATCTCGGAGTCCAGCGTCGTCGTCACCTGGAGCCCACCGCCGAAGACCGCCGCCTCGCCGTACCGCTGGATGAGGGCGCGACGGGTGTAGTCGAGGAAGTACCCGGTCTTGCGCGGGAAGTCGTCAGCGTTGCCGAGCGGGTCGAGCTTGATCTCCTTGGCCTCCAGCACCTCGGCGCGGTCCGCCTCGAGGTACCCGTCGGCGACCATCCGGTCCAGCACGTAGTCGCGGCGTATCTTCGCGTCCTGCGGGTGGTCGATCGGGTCGAACAGGCTCGGGCTGGGGATCAGGCCGGCGAGCGTGGCCGACTCGAGGAGCGTGAGCTCGTCGACGTCTTTGCTCCAGTAGGTCTGGGCGGCCGCCTGGACGCCGTACGCTCCGTGTCCGAAGTACACGGTGTTCAGATAGGTCGCGAGGATCTCGTCCTTCGTGAACTCCCGCTCCACCTTCATGGCCAGGAGCGACTCGCGGACCTTCTGGCCGAACGTCCGGGGCGGGACCGTGTAGACCTGCTGGCCGGTCTCCGGATCCTCCTCGTACGTGCCCGCGTAGACGTTCTTCACGACCTGCTGCGTGATCGTCGAGCCGCCCTGCACGGTCTCGCCCGCGACGAGGTCGGTCCACGCGGCCCGCACGATCCCGACGGGGTCGATGCCCGGGTGCTCGTAGAAGTCCTGGTCCTCGGCGGCGACGACCGCGTGGCGCAGGTCCATCGGGATCTGGTCGATCGGGACGATCGTGCGATCGACCCCGGCGTGCAGCGTGGTCAGCAGCTTGCCGTCACGGTCGTAGACGTACGAGGTCTGCAGCGGCGGGGGCGTCGAGGGCAGCTCGAGCTGCGTGTAGAGGTAGTAGAGGGTGGCGAGCACACCGAGGACCCCGACGAGGGGCACGGCGACGAACGCCCACCACCACTTCCGGAAGAACCCCTTGATGCCGGGCCGGCGCTTCCGGTTCTTGCGGGGAGCGTGCTTGCGACCCTTCGAGGGCCTGCGGGCAGGCGTCTTGACCGCCACGGTGCTGTCGATGGTATCCAACCGCCGAAGGTTCTCCCCGGAACCACGCACGCAAACCTCGTGGAGTTCCGGTGGCGGGCGGGTGTGTCGAGATCAGACGGCCCGGGCCACGAAGGCCTCGGACAGGTGGTTCCACTGGCAGTCGGTGCAGACCTCGACGACGTAGCACCAGGAGCCCGGGCGGTCCGCGGCCATCGACAGACCCACGTCGAGCGGCCAGACGCGTCCGTTCGCCTCGCGCAGGCCGTCCCCGTACACGTACGTGACCAGGCGCAGCTTCGCCTTGGAGCACACGGGGCAGTCGCGCCGGGTCTCCTCCCCTACGTGCTTGGCCGCCCGCACGAGCTCGGGATGGGCGTCGCAGATATCCGCCCACGAGCGCAGGCCGTGTCGCACCTCGCCGAGGAGCGCTCGCTTCGCGAGCGTGTAGTCGACCGTGGCGAGCACCGCTCGCCGGCCCTTCGGCCCGATCCCGCTCTCGCGTCGCTCGGTCACCATGGTTGAGGCATCGTACACCCGGGCTCGGACTTGAGCGGGGACGGCCGATCAGGACCCGGGGAGCTCGACGACGGCCCTCGCCCGGGCCGCGACGACGAGGTCGTCGGGCGACAGGAACAGTCGGCCGACCGCCATCTCGACCTCGACGCGCGCCTCGAACGTACCGGGCTCGCACGCGCACGAGCGCAGCCGGGCGCCGTTGCGGGCCACCAGATCTGCGGCGGCAGCCGTCGGATCCGCGTCGCCCGGGAACGCGAGGCTCTGGCCTGCGGCGAGCGCTCCTGCATCCGCGGCCGTCTGCGCCCTCGAGGCTGCGACGAGCACGCGAGCGAGGTCGGCGGCGCCGAGCGCGAGCACCATCGTCGCGAGCAGGATCGCTGCCGCGATGACCGAGACCGACCCGCGCTCGTTGTCGGCGCTACGGCTCACCCGACCTCCTGCCGCATCGACGCGGACGCGGTCATGTCGACCGTGGCCGGCAGCAGCCACCCGGCGAGCGGCGCGGCCACCACCGCCCGGTACGCGACCGCGACGGTCACGACCGAACCCTGCGAGCCCTCTCGCGCGATGCCGAGGTCGAGCCTCGTCGGCTCCAGTCCGGGCGCCGAGCCGAGCGCGACCTCGCGGATCCGCGACTCGTCGAGGGTGACCGCGGCCTCGCGCGCCCCGGCGCGCGCGGCCTGCGTGAGCAGCAGCTGGTCCCTGGCGAGCACCCCGACTTGGACGGCCGCCAGGAGCATCAGGAACAGAATCGGCAGCAGCAGGGCGAGCTCGACGACGGCCGAGCCATCATCCTTACGCCGCACTGCCCGCCACCTGATCGATGATGTTGTCGAAGAACGCCGGGAGCTTGCCCGACGAGCGCGCCCAGGCGATGAGCACCACGGCGATCGCCGCGGCCGCGAGGATCACGAGCGCGTACTCGGCGGTGGTCTGCCCCATCTCCCGCGACAGGTGCACTCGCAGCCGTACGTACCAGGACAGCAGCATCGGTTCACCTCCTCTCAGCGGATGGACTGCAGTGTGGTCACGAGGACCGGGACCACGGTGAGGAGGAGGAACGCGGGGAGGACGAGGAACACGAGCGGGAACAGCATCTTCACGGGGGCCTTCCTGGCGCGCTCGGCGACGGCCGAGCGGCGGGCCTCGCGGCTCTCGTGCGCGAGCTCGGACACGGCCTCGGCGAGCGAGGACCCGATCGTGTCGCTCCGCGTGAGCACCGTGACCGCCCGCCGGAGGTCCGGCAGGTCCAGGCGATCGGCCGCGGCGCCGAGCTCCTCGCGCCACCGCCCGCCGAGGTCCACCCGCCGGAAGGCGGTCGCGAGCTCCTCGGCGAGCGGGCCCTCCGTCGCCTCGGCCGCGCGACGAACGGCGAGCTGTCCGGTGAGCCCGGCGACCGCCGCGGCCGCGAGGAGGTCCAGGAGGACCGGGAGCTCGCGATCGGCCCGCGCCTTGCGCAGCCGGGCGGCCCGAGCGAGGCGCGCGTCCGGCGCTCGGAACGCGACGAGACCGAGCGCGATCGACGCGACGAGGGAGCCGGACAGGAGCAGTCCGGCGGCGGTGCCCGCGACGGCCAGCAGCACCTTCGCCCCGACCACGTCCTCGACGTCGCGGCTCCATCCGGAGGACCCCAGGAGCGAACGGAGGCCACCCGCGCCGGCCACCCGGGCCAGCGCCGGGACCGAGCCCACCCGGCGGACCAGCGTGGCCCTTCGGATCGAGACGCCGGCCGAGGGCTGGAGCGCGTCGACCGCGCGACTCCCGCCGCGGGTCGCCACCGCGAGGACGGCGAAGGCGACGCACGCGGACGCGAGCGCGGGCCCCGGCAACGGCGTCACGCGTCCACCCTCAGGAGCCGACGGATCCACAGGAACGCCGCGGTCTCGAGCGCGAGCCCCACGACGATCGCCGTGCGACCGAGCGACGTGCCGAGCGCGGCCGCCATGTCACGCCGAGCCGTGAGCAACAGGAACGCGAAGAAGCCGATCGGCAGCAGCCCGAGGATCGCGCCGGACAGGCGAGCCTGCGCGGTCAGCGAGCGCACCTCGCGCACGGCCGCGCGCCGCTCGCGGAGCGTCCGCGCGACGCCCTCCAGCACCGGGGCGAGCGCGCCGCCCGTCCGCCGATGGAGCCGGAGCACTGCGGCCACCAGGCGAACGTCGGCGATCGGCGTCCCGAGGACCCACCCGTCGAGGGCCTCCTCGAGCGAGGCCCCGAGACGCGTCCGGTCGACGACCCCCCGAAGGGCGGCGCCGACCGGCGCCGGAGTCTGCTCGGCCGCCAGCTCGACGGCCTGCGGCAGCGACAGGCCGGCCCTGGACGCCGACGCGATGCCGGACACAGCGTCGGCGAGCTGGCCCTGGAGCACGTCCTGCCGAGGGCGTCGGCGCCCCTTCACGAGCTCGGTCAGCGATCCGATCGCCCGGGTCCGAGCATCGGCCGCCCCATCGGGCTCGACCGGCTCGGGTCCGAGGAGCGCGGTCCGCCGGCGCTCGCGGGCCCCGGCGAGGGCCGACATGAGCACGGCCCCGGCCGCGAGGACACCGACGACGAGCGCGGTCACGCGGGCGGATCCCCGGGCTCGGCGAGGTCGGGACCGGCCGTGAACCATCGCTCGGGGACGCGCTGACCGCGCGACGCGAGCGTTCGGACGAGGTCCGGCTGGACGCCGGCACAGGCGAACGTCCCCGACCGCCCGAGCCGCGGCGCGAACCCGAAGAGCTGCGTCACGACGGGCTCGCCGTCGACGATGCCGTCGACGGTCGCGACCTCGAACACGACCCGTCGTCCGTCCCTCAGCCTGGCCATGTGCACGATGACGTCGATGGCGCCGGCGACCTGCTCGCGCACGTGGTCAACGGGGAGCACGATGTCGGACATCAGCGCCATGGTCTCCAGACGCCAGAGCAGGTGCCGGGCCGAGTTCGCGTGCGCGGTCGAGAGCGAGCCGTCGTGCCCGGTGTTCATCGCCTGCAGCATGTCGAGCGCCTCGCCGCCGCGAACCTCGCCGACGACGATCCGGTCCGGGCGCATGCGCAGCGCGTTGCGGACGAGGTCGCGCACGGTCACCTCGCCCCGCCCCTCGACGTTGGGCGGGCGGGACTCGAGCCCGATCACGTGGGGCTTGTCGATCCGCAGCTCGGCCGCGTCCTCGATCGTGACGATCCGCTCGTCCTCGTCCACGAACGAGGTGAGGACGCCGAGGAGCGTCGTCTTGCCCGAGCTCGTCCCGCCGGAGATCACGATGTTCGCCCGACCGCGGACGCACGCCGCGAGGAACGCCAGCATCCGCGGGCCGAGGGTGCCGCCGCGGACGAGGTCCGTCGGCGTGAACGCCACCGCGGCGAACTTGCGCACGTTGAGGACGGGGCCGCAGAGCGAAAGGGGCGGGACGATCGCGTGCACCCGCGAGCCATCCGGCAGTCGCGCGTCCACCCATGGTGACGACCCATCGACCCGAAGGCCGAGCGGGGCCACGATGCGCTCGATCACGTGGAGGACCGCCTCCTCCCCCTCGAATAGACGGTCCACCACCCTCTCGATCCGCCCCTTCCGCTCCACGTAGACGTCGTCGGGCCCGTTCACCATGACCTCGGTGACCTCGGGATCCTTGAGCAGGGCCTCGATCGGCCCGAACCCGACGACCGCGTCCGATACGTCGTTGACCACCCGCGACAGCGCGCCCTGAGGCAGGATGTGCCCCTCGTCGCGCAGGATCCGCAGGGCCTCCTCGCGAACACGCACCCGGCGCTCGGCGCGCGAGACACGGGCGAGCTCCTCGGCGTCGATCCGCCGGAGCACCCGCTCGTGCAAACCCCGCCGCACGTCCGCGAGTCCGTCGCCGCTCACATGACCTCCTCGAGCAGGTCCCGGGCGAGCCCATCCACCACGCGGCCCGTCCGCCCTCGACGCGGCAGCAGGCGGGCGCGCGCCTGCTCCCTCGGGATCCGCCGGTCGACCGGGATCGCCGCGAGCGGCGGCCGGCCGAAGACGCGCTCGACGTCGGCGGGCGTCACCTCGGCACGGGCGGCGCGGTTCACCACGATCCGCGCGCGCTCCTGCGTCCCAGTCGCCTCGATCACGCGGCGAGCGTCGCGGAACGACGCCACGTCCAGCCGGACGACCACGACCACGACGTTCGCGGCCGCGAGCCCGATCCGCGTCGACGGCGCGATCTCGCGCGGGAGGTGCAGCACGACCAGCCCGACGGTCTGCGCGAGCGCCGCGATGGCCCGACCGTAGACGACCGGGCCGAGGTCCGGCTCCGCTCGGCCGGGCGAGAGCAGGACGCCGAACCCATCGGGATGCCGCCACAGCAGCTCGCGGACCTGCTCCGGGCCGAGATCGCGGCCGAACCGGACGAGTTCCGCCGCGGTCGGCGTGTCCTCGACTGGCGCTCCGAGCGGTGCGCTCGCCCCGGCGAAGACGACGTCGAGGTCCACGAGCGCGCAGTCGACGGAGCGCCTCGCGACGGCGCCCGCGAGGTGCGTGGCGACGAACGTCGCGCCGACGCCGCCGCTCGCGCCGACCACGGCGACCACCGGCGCGCTCGTCGCCGACTGGGCCGGACGGCTTAGGCGGGCCGCGGCCGCCGCAAGGGCCTCTCGCTCCCGCGGCCACACGAAGTACCCGCTGGCGCCGAACCGGATCGCCGAGCGGAGGCTCCGCACCGACTCGACGGTCTCGACCGCGAGGAACGGCCCATGGAGCGGCTCCGTGACGAGCCCGGTTGACGCCACGACGGCGTCGGGCTCGAGCTGCCGGACCGCCTCCGAGAGCTGGCGATCGTCCGATGCCGTCGCGACGATGCGCGCACGACCGGTGCGGTCGAGGAAGTGCATGACCTCCTCCGCCACGTCGTGCTCCTCGAGCCCGAGCACGATCCTCGCCATCTCCAAACCACACCTCGCGTCACGTCCACGGGGGAAGCCGACAGCGGGGAAGCGAGGGAGAGGTTCGAGGGGTCCGCGACGTCGCCGTCGCGTGTAAGGACGGTACGCGGCCGGACCGCCGCAGGCAATCACCAGTTCGACGGGTTCTGCGATCGGAGCGGCCGATGCCCCCGCCGGATGGCTCGCTCCGTCAGTCGGCGGCATCGTCCGCACCTCGAGGGGGACCCGGTGGGGCTCGAGCTCGGATGTGGCGAGATCGCGGAGGCCTCGCGCTCGCCCATCCGGACGTCGATCACGAAGGGAGGTTCCCCAGCCTCCACGGGAGTGTCGGACCCCCGGGCTACGATTCGAGACGTGGGACGGATCTTGGACCTCGAGACGTGGCGGCAGGAGCACCGGCTGGTGGTCCGGGAGGTCTCCGACGAGGTCCCCCAGCAGCCGCTGCGGCGGCTCGAGCAGGCGATCCGGCGTCTCGACGGACTGGTCGCGCGCGGCACCGGGCGCATCTCCTCGCGCGTCGAGAGAGAGCTGCTCGCGATCATGGGCGCCGTGACGGCCGGCCGACCCACCGAGGCCGCCGAGCGCGCCGAGCGCCTGGCCGAGCGCCTCGAGCACCCCTCGGCGCGCGCAGTAGCGCTCG